>CAZLRQ010000127.1:0-7360 GCA_964562035.1 uncultured Rhodoferax sp.
GTGTCGCGCGCCACCTGGATGTAGTCCACATGGGCGTTGGTGGTGATTTCACCGGCCAGCACCACCAAGCCGGTGTTGCACAGCGTTTCAGCCGCTACGCGGGACTTGGGGTCTTGCTTGAAAATTGCGTCAAGAATCGCGTCGGAAATCTGGTCGGCTACCTTGTCGGGGTGGCCCTCAGAGACAGATTCGGAGGTAAAGAGAAAGTCGTTCGCCATGTTGAGAAGCTCCAGTTTCAAGTTAGTACAAGACTGCGTTGCTTGGGCGGGGGAGCTTCGGCGAACGCTTTAGCAGGATTTATGAATCGCCCTGCAAGTAGTTCAGTAACTCGGCGATGGTCAAATTTTAATACGGCTTCAAATAGCCATGTGGGCTGCATACTGTGTCTTGATCTCGCCCAGTGTTTCGCGGGTGAGCCGGTTGCCGTACTGGCTGACCACCCGGCCAGCGGCCTGGTTGGCCAGCCAGGCCGCGTGTGCATGGCTGTGGCCTTGTGTGACGGCGTACAAAAAGGCGCCGGCAAACATGTCACCCGCGCCATTGGTGTCCAGCGCTTTCACGCTGGCGGCGGCTACCGTGGTTTGTTGACCACCTTGCAGCACCACGCAACCCAGCGGTCCGCGGGTCAGGCAGACGGTGCGCCCAAGCTGGCTGATTTGTTGGCAAATCGCGGCCAAATCCGTGGTGCCGCACCACACCTGGGCTTCTTCTTCGTTGCAAAACAGGTAGTCCAGGCCGTCGCCGATGATGGCCTCCAGCCCCGCACGGCAAAAGTTGATCATGCTCACATCGCTCAGGGTGCTGGCCAGCGCCACGCCCGCGGCTTGGGCCATCTGACGACCCTGCAGGGCGGCGTGCAGCCCGGTGGGCGAGGCGGCCAGGTAGCCTTCCATGTAATAAATTTTAGATTTGACGATGTCGTGTGCGTGCAGCGCGGTGTGGTCAATCTCGGCGGTGGCGCCCAGAAAGGTGCTCATGCTGCGTTCGGCATCGGGTGTCACCATCACCATGCAACTGCCGGTCTGGCCGGCGGCGGGTTTGGTGTGGGTGAGGTTGGTGGCCACGCCGTTATTGATCAGGTCCTGAGTGTAAAACGCACCCAGTTCGTCATCCGCCACCCGGCAGGAGTAAAAAGCGCGCCCACCCAGTTGCGACAGTGCCACCACGGTGTTGCCGGCCGAGCCGCCGCCAGTGCGCCGCGCGGGCGTGGCTTGCAGATGACCCAGCAGTTCCGTGCGCCGCGCGTCGTCAATCAGGGTCATGTGTCGCTTGTCAACGCCCATGGTTTGCAGGTGGGCATCGGACACTTCGTATTCGGAGTCCACCAAGGCGTTGCCGATGGCGTAGAGGTCGTAGGTTGTCATGGGTGGCTTGAAGCGCAGGCGGGGAGGCCTGCTGAAGATAAATTGGAAAAATGGCAAGGCACAATGTCGCCTCGAAAGAAGCGCCCTTGGGCGCACCCTGCAAGTCCTTGCGTCACGTTGACGCCGAGAATCTTATCTGACTGATGTTCACCCTCTTCAAACTGTTGTCTGCCGGGCCCTTGTGGCTGATGCATGGGCTGGGGGCGGCTATGGGCTGGCTGGTGTTTCTGGCGTCCGGGGTGTACCGCACGCGGTTTTTGGCCAACGCGCGCCAGGCGGGCATGGGCTGGCGCCAATGGCTGGGGGCGGTGGGCCAAAGCGGCAAGCTGGTGGCCGAGTTACCGCGCCTGTGGCTGGGGGCACCGGTGCCGGTGCAATGGGACGGCGAGCAGCACGTGGCGGCGGCACTGGCGGCCGGCCGTGGCGTTATTTTTCTGACCCCTCATTTGGGTTGTTTCGAGATCACCGCGCAAGCCTACGCCTTGCGCTACGGCCCGGCACAGCCCATGACGGTGCTGTACCGGCCGCCGCGCCAGGCTTGGTTGCGTGAAGTGGTCGAGGCTGCGCGGGGTCGCCCCGGTTTGCAAACCGCACCCACCACGCTGGCTGGCGTCAAACAAATGATCAAAGCCTTGAAGCAAGGGCAGTCGTTGGGCCTGCTGCCCGACCAGGTACCGCCTGTCGGCATGGGGGTATGGGCGTCCTTTTTTGGCCGGGAGGCCTACACCATGACGCTGTCGGTGCGGCTGGCGCAGCAAACCGGTGCTACGGTGTTGATGGCCTGGGGTGAGCGGCTGGCGTGGGGCCGGGGCTTTCGGGTGCATGTGCAGCCCTTGCCGGTGGCGTTGCCCGCCGATGCCACACAGGCGGCAGGCGTCATCAACCAGGCCATGGAAGGCCTGATTCGCCACTGTCCTCAGCAGTACCTTTGGGGTTATGCGCGCTACAAACAGCCCCGGGACGCCTTGTGATGTTGAACCAATTGGGCATTGCCGTGATGCACGGTCTGGCGCGCTTGCCACTGGCCTGGGTGCGGGCGCTGGGCTGGGGCTTGGGCTGGGCGCTGTACCTGTTTGCACTGCCGCGGCGCCGGGTGGTGGCCACCAATTTGCGTTTGTGTTTCCCGGATCAAACCGCGCGCCAGCGCCGGGCGCTCACCATCCAGACCTTTGTGCATTTTGCGCAGGCCTGGCTGGACCGGGGTTGGCTGTGGCACGGGTCGCCGGCCAAGGTGCGCGCGCGCCTGCGTCTGACGGGGGCCGTGCAGGAGTTGGCGGGCCACGGGCCTGTGGTTATTTTCGGG
The DNA here is from genome assembly GCA_964562035.1 of uncultured Rhodoferax sp. Classification (GTDB taxonomy): domain Bacteria; phylum Pseudomonadota; class Gammaproteobacteria; order Burkholderiales; family Burkholderiaceae_C; genus Rhodoferax. Next base: position 2,668 of record CAZLRQ010000127.1, read on the forward strand.
CCGCATTTTGTGGGTCTGGACGCTGGCTGGACGGCGCTCACGCAGCAGTTGCCGCGCCACTTCACCACCATTTATTCCCACCAGTCCAACAAAGCCATCAACGCCTGGATTTTGGCGGGCCGCCAGCGCTTTGGGTCCGCGCATTTGTTTGGCCGGCACGATGGTGTCAAGACCATCGTGGCCGCGCTGCGCGCAGGCGACCCGCTGTACCTGCTGCCCGACATGAATTTTGGGGTGGAAGACTCGCTGTTTGTGCCGTTTTACGGCATACCTGCTGCCACTGTGCCTTCGCTCTCGCGCTTTGCGCGGCTGGCGCGCGCCAAGGTGGTGCCGGTTGTGAGCCGCCTGACACCGCAGGGCTACGACGTGCAGGTGATGCCCGCCTGGCCAGGCTTTCCTTCAGGTGACCCGGCGGTGGACACGGCGTTCATGAATCTGCAACTGCAGTCTTACATCGACACCATGCCCGACCAGTACTACTGGGTTCACAAGCGCTTCAAAAGCCGCCCGCCAGGTGAAGCGGGTGTTTACTGAAAATTTAAGCCAAAAGCGGCTCTAGCCCTTGCTGGTGTTGGCTGAGTAGCTATTGTTTTTGAAGTCTATTCAGCCGTGGGCGCGGCCGGATGCGCCCATTGCCACAGCAGGGTGGCCACGTCTTCAATGCCAATGCGTTTGGGTGCTGAAAACAGCCGAACCTCGCCGCCGCCGGCTTGCAGTTTCATGATCGACATGGCCTTGTTTTGCTCCACGCGGGTCAACTTGTCGGCTTTGGTGAGCACCACCAAAAACTTCAGGCCTTCCTCGACCCGTGGTCGCACGATGTCGAGCAAGATTTCATCAAGTTCGGTCAGGCCGTGGCGCGGATCGCACATGAGCACGATGGCCTTGAGGTTTTCACGGGTGACCAGGTAGTTGGCCATCACCTGCTGCCAACGGATCTTGTCAGCCTTGGGCACGGCTGCGTAACCATAGCCGGGCAGGTCGGTCAGGATCGCGTCGGTCACGCCCTGCTTACCCAGAGAGAACAGATTGATGTGTTGCGTGCGGCCGGGTTTCTTGGAGGCAAACGCCAGCTGTTTTTGCTGGGTCAGGGTGTTGATGCAGGTCGACTTGCCGGCGTTTGAGCGGCCGACAAACGCGAATTCAGGCACCTCCAGGGCAGGAAGAAAATGCAACTGAGGCGCTGTGGTCAGAAATTTGGCCGTGTGCATCCATCCCATGGCCACTGCGGCTGCGGCCTTGGCGTCCGAAGCGGGTGTGGAGCTGGCAGGCAAAGCAGGCGAGGCCGGTGGGTTTGTAGTGTTGGTCATTGATATAAGGGAGAAAACCCAGAGTGCCATTGTAGAATCAGCCCAATTTTCTCACCTGACGCACCCTACGCCCATGAAGTTGCTCACCACTGTTTTGCTTTCTGCCTCTCTGGCAGTGTCCGTTTTTTCAGCTTCGGCGACAGAGGCGCCGCCCGCCGTTGCCAAGCCTGACTTGGTCAAAGGCGCGGCAACTTACGCTGCGGTGTGCGTGGCTTGTCACGCCGTTGACGGCAACTCCGCGATCCCTGTGAACCCCAAATTGGCACAGCAGCACCCCGAGTATCTGGTGAAGCAGCTCAATGAATTCAAATCGGGCAAGCGCGCCAACGCGGTCATGTCAGGCTTCTCGGCCATGCTGAGCCCCGACGACATGAAGAACGTGGCGTACTGGCTGGCTTCTCAAAAGGCCAAGCCTGGCTTTGCCAAGGAAAAAGAGTTGGTGACTTTGGGTGAGCGCATTTACCGCGGTGGTATTGCCGACCGTCAGGTGCCCGCCTGCGCCGGCTGCCACAGCCCGAACGGCGCGGGCATTCCCGCCCAATACCCCCGCCTGGGCGGTCAGCATGCCGACTACACGCAAGCCCAATTGACCGGGTTCCGTGATGGCGTGCGCCTGAACAACCTGCAAATGACTGGCGTCGCGGCCAAAATGAACGACCGTGAAATCAAGGCGGTTTCAGACTACATTGCCGGGCTGCGTTGAACCCGGTTGAATACTTGATGTGGAAAGTTTCTGTGACGGCTCAACAAAATTCAGTTTTTAGTTGAACTAAATACAGCAAACAAATCACCAAGGGGGGCAGGTCCATTGCATCAATGGCCTGTCTTTTTTTTTGAGTTAACTGACAAGCAATTTCATGACTGTTTCCACCCAGGGGCTTGAGCTACAAACCGGATCACGGCTGATGCGCGCCGCCGTTGAACTGCTGTCGTCCATGCGGTTCTCGATCTCCCTGTTGACATTGATCTGCATTGCCTCGGTTATTGGTACGGTGCTCAAGCAAAACGAGCCGGCCAACAATTACGTGAATCAGTTTGGCCCTTTCTGGTCGCAAGTGTTCGGCGCTGTCAGCCTGTACTCGGTCTACAGCGCCTGGTGGTTCTTGCTGATCCTGGCATTTTTGGTGATCAGCACATCGCTGTGCATTGCGCGCAACACGCCCAAGATTTTGGTTGACCTGAAGACTTACAAGGAAAACATTCGCGAGCAAAGTCTCAAGGCGTTCGGTCAGCGCGCACAGGCAGATTTGAACGAAACCCCCGAAGTGGCCGCCCAACGCATCGGCCAGATGCTGGTGGGGGGGGGCTGGAAGGTGAAGTTGCAGCAGCGCGAGGTGGCGGGCGGCACAGGCTGGATGGTGGCGGCCAAGGCCGGTGCCGCCAACAAGCTGGGCTACATAGCAGCCCACAGCGCCATCGTGTTGGTCTGTCTGGGGGGCTTGCTGGATGGCGACCTGATGGTTCGCGCGCAGATGTGGTTCAACGGCAAAACGGTGTTCACCGGCGGCGGCATGATTGCCGATGTGAAACCCGAGCATCGCCTGAGCGAGAGCAACCCAACCTTTAGGGGCAACCTGTTGGTGACCGAAGGCACCCAGTCCAGCACCGCCATCCTGAGTCAATCCAAAGGCGTCTTGATCCAGGACCTGCCGTTTTCAGTGGAGTTGAAGAAATTTGTGGTGGAGTATTACTCCACCGGCATGCCCAAGCTGTTCGCCAGCGACATCATCATTCACGACAAGGAAACCGGCGAAGCTATTCCTGCGCGGGTGGAGGTTAACCACCCGGTGAAGCACCGTGGCATTGAAATCTTTCAGTCCAGCTTTGACGATGGCGGCTCCAACGTCAAACTTAAGGCCTTGCCCATGAACGCGCAGACCTTGCCGTTTGAGGTGGAGGGTGTCATCGGTGGTTCATCCCAGTTGACCAACGGCAGCGAAAAGATGACCCTCGAATTCACGGGGCTGCGTGTCATCAACGTTGAAAATTTTGCGGGTGACGGGGCTGCTGGCGTCGATGTGCGCAAGGTGGATTTGCGACAGTCCATTGACAACCGGCTGGGCGCGGCCAACAAAACCAAGACCAAAAAAGAACTGCGCAACGTGGGCCCGAGCGTGACCTACAAGCTGCGCGATGCGTCAGGCCAGGCCCGTGAGTACCAAAACTACATGCTGCCAGTCGACATGGGCGACGGTTCCTCGGTGTTTTTGATGGGGCTTCGCGACTCGCCGGCTGAGCCCTACCGCTACCTGCGGGTACCCGCCGATGACCAGGGCACGACGGATGAGTTTTTCAGAATGCGCGCGGCCCTGGCAGACCCGGCAGCCCGCAAACTGGCGGTGGAGCGGTACGTCGCGCGTGCGGTAGAGCCCAATCGCGAAGACTTGAAAATCCCCCTGGCGGCTTCTGCGACGCGGGCTTTGGCCTTGTTTGCGGGTGCCGAGCCTGGCAAAGACGGCACCACCCCCGGCGGCCTCCAGGCAATTGCCGACTTCATGGAAACCAATATTCCCGAAGCCGAGCGCGCCAAGGCCGGTGATGTGCTGATTCGCATTTTGAATGGTTCCTTGTTTGAATTAGCCCAAAACGCGCGTGCCAAAGCCGGCCTAAAACCTTTCGTGCCGGATGAAAAAACCCAGTTTTTCATGACCCAGTCGGTGTTGGCTTTGAGCGATTCGCAGGCCTACCCTGCACCCATGGTGTTGCAACTGGCTGATTTCACGCAAGTCCAGGCGAGCGTGTTTCAAGTGGCGCGTGCACCCGGCAAGAGCATTGTTTACCTGGGCTGTTTGTTGCTGATCGTCGGTATTTTTGCCATGCTCTACATCCGGGACCGGCGACTCTGGGTATGGCTGGCCCCGCGTGATGCCAACGGTAGCCCGGCCGCCAGTGCCAGCTTGGCGCTGTCGAGCAATCGTAAAACCATGGACGGTGACCGCGAGTTTGAACAACTCAAGTCGAAGCTGATTGGAATCAAGGAAGAATGACATGAACACTGCATCTGCAACTGCCACTTTTGACAAGACCCTGACCTTGAATGAAGGGTATTTCTCGAAAAGAAATTGGTTTGACTGGTTGTTTGCCTTGGTGGTTATCGCGGCAGGCGCTTTTGCGTTCTTTCGCTACAGCGACGCCATGGACGTGTACGACAAGGGCATCTTGCTCGGCGCCATGCCCAGCGCCATCATGATGGGCTGGTTCTGGCGGCCCCTGCGCACCCTGATGTTGGTAGTGGGCGTGTTGTCGGTGTTCGGTATCGTGTCGTACCAGGGCGCCCTGGAAAACGCGGATAAGGTGTTCTGGCTCAAATATTTCCTCTCAAGCCAATCGGCCATTTTGTGGATGAGTATGTTGTTCTTCATGAGCACCGTGTTTTATTGGGT
>CAZLRQ010000128.1:0-7324 GCA_964562035.1 uncultured Rhodoferax sp.
TATTGGAGAAATTTATATGTTGACCGTCGAACAAATCATGGCATCGCAAAAAGCAAACGTTGAAACCCTGTTGGGTTTGACTTCCAAAGCCTTTGAAGGCGTGGAAAAAATTGTTGAATTGAACCTGACTGCTTCCAAAGCAGCCTTGGCTGAAACCGGCGAAAACGCCAAAGCCATGTTGAGCGTGAAAGACGCACAAGAATTGATGGCTCTGCAAACCAGCCTGCTGCAGCCTTTGGCTGAGAAGTCTGCTGCTTACAGCCGTCACCTGTACGAAATCGCTTCGGGCTCTTCTGCTGAACTAAGCAAAGCGTTTGAAGGCCAGGCTGCTGAAGCCCAGCAAAAATTCATGGGCTTGGTGGACACCGCCACTAAAAATGCACCTGCTGGCTCTGAGTCCGCTGTTGCCGTGATGAAAAGCGCTGTTGCTGCTGCTAACAATGCCCTCGAGTCCGTGCAAAAGGCAGTCAAACAAGCCACTGAAGCTGCTGAAACCAACTTCAATGCTGTTGCGGCTTCAGCCACTGACGCAGTCAAGACCACCTCGAAAAAGCGTTAATTAATGAAAATGTGCTGAAGTACCGCTTGTTTTACAATTTTTGATGCAAGTCATTAAAAATTCAGGGAAAACCCTGAGATACTTCAGTCATACAGTTTTTAGGAACTAACAGTTTCTGCAAGTTGTCTCCTCGGGTCCTTTCGAAACCTTCAGGTTCAGGGACTCCTTAAGGGCTGGTCGCAAGACCGGCCCTTTTTTTCGTCTGTACTTTATGGTCTTTGCCTCGTCACTTCGCTTTGACCAGCAGTGCTTCCTGCAACTGCGGCAAAAGGGCCTGCATCGCTACCCGACCAGCCACGATGGCCTGCCGGCGCGCACCAAAATCCGCACTGGAAACCCCTGGTAACGAAGGCCGTACCACTACGTCGGCCTCGCGCAGCTCAAAGCTGTTGATGCTTTTGCCCATGATGGCAAATGTCTGCATGAGGATTTGCAAAGTATCTTTGGACGCGTTGCCTTCGGGTGCACTGGAAATGTCAACTGCCAAAATCAACTCGGCGCCCATTTGCCGTGCATAGCGAACAGGAACGGGCGACACCAAGCCGCCGTCCACATACTCTCGGCCGCCTATTTTGACGGGCTGAAACAATGCAGGCACTGCACTTGAGGCCCGCACAGCGGTGGCAGTGTCGCCCCGCCGAAACATAACCCCTTGCCCGGTATTGAGGTCTGTGGCCACGATGCCGAGTGGCATAGGCATGTTCTCAATCAACTGACCCTTGACCTGCAGTCCGACATAGCGGGCCAACGCTTCACCGCGCAGCATGCCGCGGCTGAAAATAGGCAAGGTCCAATCGGCAAAAGCGGCCTCTTCCATCGACTCGGCTACTTGCTGAAGCTGTGCTCCGGTCTTCCCGCTGGCATAAAAAGCTGCAACCAAGCTACCCGCCGAAGTACCGACCACCAGACTGGGGCGAATACCCGCTTCTTCAAGCACCTGGATCACACCCACATGTGCAAAACCGCGCGCAGCACCCCCACCCAAAACCAGTCCGAGCTTGGGTGGCTTCCTGGGCACCACGTCGACGGGTGGCAACGGCAGCACGACCGCTGCAGGCTTCGGTGGTGACGAGCACCCAACAAGGCCTAGCAACACCAGCACGCCCAGCGCACTAGCGGATTTCAAATTCACTGACATTTTTAAACGGGGGTGGGTCTCTCGCGCATCAGTGCTGCTCAACAGCACGTCAAAGTCATCTCAGCAAGAGAAAGAGCGAGAGAGGGAGACGAAAAAGATTTGGTCTGACGGATCAACTGCCGGCTTAGGCAGGTTTAACAGCGCTAGGAGCTGCTCACAAATCGATTAAGTCAAAATCTTGAGGAATAAAAAATGAATGAAAAAACAACCGGGTGCAAATGGAAATCATCTGCACCCGGTTTTCGTCATTAACCCGCTGTGGCTTCTTGCGCCTCGGGCTTGGGCTTGCCCTCTTTCTTGGGCAGCGGCTGAATGTCCAACAACACTTCAGTCTTGCTTTCGTCTTTGTCATCCAGGTCAACCGTCAAACGTCCACCGTCGGTCAATCGCCCGAACAACAGTTCGTCAGCCAAGGCGCGCCGGATCGTGTCTTGGATCAGACGCTGCATGGGGCGTGCACCCATCAGGGGGTCAAAACCTTTCTTGGCCAAATGCTTGCGCAATTTGTCAGTGAAAGTAACGTCCACTTTTTTGTCTGCCAACTGCGCTTCCAGCTGCAGCAGAAATTTATCCACCACGCGCAAGATAACCACTTCGTCCAGCGCCTTGAAGCTGACCACGGCATCCAGACGATTGCGGAACTCGGGTGTGAACAGGCGCTTGATGTCAGCCATCTCATCCCCGGCCTCGCGCGGATTGGTGAATCCGATGGTGGCCTTGTTCATGGTCTCGGCACCCGCATTGGTGGTCATCACGATGATCACATTACGGAAATCGGCTTTGCGCCCGTTGTTGTCCGTCAAGGTGCCGTGGTCCATGACCTGCAGCAACACATTGAAAATGGCGGGGTGCGCCTTCTCAATTTCATCCAACAACAGCACACAATGCGGCTTCTTGGTGATGGCTTCAGTCAGCAGACCACCCTGATCAAAGCCTACATAACCGGGGGGCGCACCAATCAGTCGACTTACGGCGTGCTGCTCCATGTACTCGCTCATGTCAAAGCGAATCAGGTCAATGCCCATGATGTAGGCCAACTGCTTGGCAGCTTCCGTCTTGCCAACGCCAGTCGGACCACTGAACAGGAAGGCGCCAATCGGTTTGTCACCTTTACCCAAACCAGAACGCGCCATTTTTACGGCCGATGCCAGCATGTCCAACGCCTTGTCCTGACCAAACACCACGTTTTTCAGGTCACGCTCCAGCGTCTTCAGCTTGCCGCGGTCGTCATTGGACACATTGGCGGGTGGAATGCGCGCAATCTTGGCCACAATTTCTTCGACCTCGGTCTTGCTGATGATCTTTTTGCGTTTGGATGGCGGCAAGATGCGCTGGGCTGCACCGGCCTCGTCAATCACATCAATGGCTTTGTCGGGCAGGTGACGGTCATTGATGTATTTAGCGCTCAATTCAGCCGCTGCCTGCAATGCAGCCACGGCGTACTTGACGTTGTGATGCTCTTCAAAGCGCGACTTCAAGCCCTTCAAAATATCTACCGTCTGCTCAACAGTGGGCTCGACCACATCCACCTTCTGGAAACGACGCGACAGAGCGGCGTCCTTCTCGAAAATGCCACGGTACTCCGTGAAGGTGGTCGCGCCAATGCACTTGAGTTGCCCCGAACTGAGACCCGGCTTGAGCAGATTGGACGCATCCAGCGTACCGCCCGACGCCGCACCAGCGCCAATCAGAGTATGAATCTCGTCAATGAACAACACCGCATTGGGCTTGTCTTTGAGTGACTTTAGAACGCCTTTCAAGCGCTGCTCAAAGTCACCGCGGTACTTGGTGCCCGCCAGCAGTGCACCCATGTCCAGGGAATAGACGATGGAGTCCGCCAGAATTTCGGGCACGTCTTTCTGGGTGATGCGCCAAGCCAAGCCCTCGGCAATGGCCGTCTTGCCCACACCCGCCTCGCCCACCAACAGAGGGTTGTTTTTGCGGCGGCGGCACAGAATCTGAATCACCCGCTCGACCTCGTACTCACGGCCAATCAGCGGATCAATCTTGCCGTCTTTGGCGAGCTGGTTCAGGTTCTGGGTGTACTGCTCCAGCGGAGACGATTTCTCATTCTTTTCAGAACCGCCCTCTTCGCTTTCGGCCTGCGCCTCACCCGACTTGGTGGGCTCGGGTGGGTCGGTTTTTTTGATCCCGTGGGCGATGAAATTCACCACATCCAGACGGGTGACGCCTTGCTGGTGAAGGTAGTACACCGCGTGCGAATCTTTCTCGCCAAAAATTGCAACCAGCACATTGGCGCCAGTCACTTCTTTCTTGCCACTGCCGGTGGACTGCACATGCATGATGGCACGCTGGATCACGCGCTGAAACCCCAAAGTTGGCTGGGTGTCCACATCATCAGACCCCGCCACTTGTGGCGTGTTGTCCTTGATGAAATTGGCCAGCGACTTGCGCAGGTCGTCAATATTGGCCGAGCAGGCACGCAATACTTCGGCGGCACTCGGGTTGTCCAACAGCGCAAGCAACAAATGCTCCACAGTGATGAACTCGTGACGCTGTTGACGCGCCTCAACAAACGCCATATGAAGGCTGACTTCCAGTTCTTGGGCAATCATGTGTTTCCTTTAAATAGCCTGAATTTGATGTTTAACTGTAATCCGATTTCTCTTCCCACTCGCCTCACATGAGATCAATCCACTAGAAATCAACGGGCTCACTGACACACTTGAGCGGGTGCCCGGCTTTTGCAGCGGCATCAAGCACTTGGTCAACTTTGGTTGCGGCCACGTCGCGGGAATAAACGCCACAAACGCCTCGACCGTCCAGGTGAATCTTCAGCATGATTTGAGTCGCCGCCTCCAGGTCCTTGCCAAAGAACTCCTGGATCACGACAACCACAAACTCCATGGGTGTGTAGTCGTCATTGAGCATGACCACCTGGTACATCTGCGGCGGCTGGGTCTTTTGGGTTCTGCGTTCCAGGACAACAGAACCGCCATCGTCCTGATCAGGCAGCTGCGGGGTCGGTGTTTTGGGTATTTCGGGTGATTTGGTAGCCATGAAATCATTCTATCGGCCGCACTGGGCCCGCGCAGCGCCTGAATGACTTGACCCACACTGACGGGTGGTTCAAGCCATAACCATGAAAAAACCGCTCAAGGCCGGTTGACCTGAGCGGTTGGAGAGTCAGTCAACTTGAGCGACCAGATTCAACTCAATCGCGCTCACATGTGGTCGATCATGACCTGCCCGAAGCCTGAGCAGCTCACCTGGGTGGCGCCCTCCATCAAGCGGGCAAAGTCGTAGGTGACTTTCTTGCTGGCAATCGACTTTTCCATGGAACTGATGATGAGATCAGCGGCTTCCAACCAGCCCATGTGGCGCAACATCATCTCAGCCGACAAAATTTCGGAACCGGGGTTCACGTAGTCTTTACCCGCGTATTTGGGGGCCGTGCCGTGGGTGGCTTCAAAACAAGCCACGGAATCCGACAAATTGGCGCCAGGCGCGATGCCGATGCCGCCCACTTGAGCCGCCAGCGCGTCTGACACGTAGTCGCCATTCAAATTCAAGGTAGCAATCACGCTGTATTCGGCGGGGCGCAACAAGATTTGTTGCAAAAACGCGTCGGCAATCACGTCTTTAACGATGATTTCCCGGCCCGTTTTGGGGTTCTTGAACTTCATCCAGGGGCCGCCATCAATCAACTCGGCACCAAACTCTTTGCCCGCCAAGCCATAAGCCCAATCACGGAAACCACCTTCGGTGAATTTCATGATGTTGCCCTTGTGAACGATCGTCAGGCTGGGCTTGTCGTTGTCGATGGTGTACTGCAACGCCTTGCGCACCAGGCGCTCGGTACCTTCACGCGACACGGGCTTGATGCCGATGCCGGAGGTGTTGGGAAAACGGATCTTGGTAACGCCCATTTCCTCTTGCAGAAACTTGATGAGCTTCTTGGCCTTGTCAGACTCGGCTTCGAACTCCACCCCCGCATAAATGTCTTCCGAGTTTTCGCGGAAGATGACCATATTGGTCTTTTCCGGCTCTTTCACGGGAGACGGTACGCCCTTAAAGTATTGAATGGGGCGCAAGCACACATACAGGTCCAGCTCCTGGCGCAAGGCCACGTTCAGGGAACGAATGCCACCGCCCACAGGCGTGGTCAGCGGGCCCTTGATGGACACCACATACTCGCGCAACACCTGCAGAGTTTCCTCAGGCAGCCACACATCAGGGCCATAGACATTGGTCGACTTCTCACCGGCATAGACCTCCATCCAGTGAATTTTCTTCTTGCCGCCATAGGCTTTGGCCACGGCAGCGTCCACCACTTTCAGCATCACCGGGGTGATGTCCAGACCCGTACCGTCGCCTTCAATGAAGGGAATGATCGGCTGGTCAGGCACATTCAATGACATGTCGGCGTTGACGGTGATTTTTTGGCCTTCTGAGGGCACCTTGATGTGCTGGTACATGTAGCTATGTCTCCGTGAGTGAATTCAATGGCGCGGCCCTGAGCCGAGATCACCAGAATTGTTTTTTTACGAACAGGTTGCCTGAAGCGCTTTAATTTTAGTGCCAAACCAATGCCTGCCTTATGCGGGATTTGATCCAGTAACAACAAGAGAAAATCGCCCTAATCCCCTTCCAACAATGGTTTCAAGCTATATAAAAAATAGCATTCTCAATGACACTGGCAGATGGGCAATAGACGCAATGCCTTGACATAAAGCAGCCAACGCCAATTCAGTGAAAATCGCCCCATGAAAACTATTGCATCACTTGTATTGGCACTGGCCGTTGGCCTGACCGGTCTGGCGCAGGCCCAGAACCAGCCGCAAATGGATTTACCGCGCATCAAGATCACAGCCGGCATGCACCTGATTGATACCCAAGTGGCCGCCACGCCAGCGCAGCGCTCGACCGGGCTCATGCACCGCGCCGACATGCCAGCGGGCGAAGGCATGTTGTTTGTGTTTGAACAAGCGGGACAACAGTGCTTCTGGATGAAAAACACGCTGCTGCCGTTGACTGCCGCCTTCGTGGCAGACGATGGCACCATCGTCAACCTGGCTGACATGAAACCGCAAAGCACCGACTCGCACTGCTCGACGCAACCCGTGCGCTACGTGCTGGAAATGAACCAGGGCTGGTTCAAAAAGAAGGGGATCAAGGCCGGCTTCAAATTGGGCGGTAAGCCTTTCGAGCCACGTTAAGGCCACCGAAACGTAATATTTTGATAGCTACTCACCCAATACCCATAAGGGCTAGAGCTCTATAAGACGTAAAAAAGCCACCGCGAAGGGTGGCTTTTTCAATGGAGCGGGTTAACTTCAGGCGAAGTTGGCTTCCGCAAAGCTCCAGTTCACCAGCTTGTCAAGGAAGGTCTCGACGAACTTGGGACGCATGTTGCGGTAGTCGATGTAGTAGGCGTGCTCCCACACGTCCACGGTCAGCAAGGCAGTGTCACCGGTGGTCAATGGGGTGCCGGCGGCGCCCATGTTGACGATGTCCACCGAGCCGTCGGCTTTTTTGACCAACCAGGTCCAGCCGGAGCCAAAATTGCCAACGGCCGATTTGACGAAGGCTTCTTTGAACGCGGCATAAGAACCGAACTTGGCGTTGATGGCTGCAGCCAGCGCGCCGGTGGGCTCGCCGCCGCC
>CAZLRQ010000129.1:0-7239 GCA_964562035.1 uncultured Rhodoferax sp.
TCAAGACGACCTTTGGCGATCGCACGCTGGAAGACTACAAAGGCAAGTGGCTCATTTTGTTCTCGCACCCGGCAGACTTCACACCGGTCTGCACAACTGAATTCATCGGCTTTGCCAAGGCCGCGCCCAAGTTCACTGAAATGAATTGTGAATTGCTTGGTTTGTCGATTGACAGCTTGTACTCCCACCTGGCCTGGACGCAGAGCATCAAGGACAAATTTGGCGTGGTGATTCCATTCCCCATCATTGAAGACATCAAGATGGATGTAGCCCGTGCCTACGGCATGATTCACCCGGGCGCTGCTGACACGCAAGCTGTGCGGGCCACCTTCTTCATTGATCCCAAGGGCATCCTGCGCGCCATGGTTTATTACCCCATGAGTAACGGCCGCAGCATTGACGAATTTGTGCGCCTGTTGACCGCCATGCAAACCTCTGACGCCAACGCCATTGCCACCCCGGAAAACTGGACGCCTGGTTGCCCCGTGATCGTGCCACCGCCCAAGACGGCTGCAGCCCTGGAGAAACGCCTGACCGAAGGCTACGACATGGTGGACTGGTACTACTCAACCAAATCACTGTAAATGCTTCCAGGCGCCTGCTCTTTCGCTGAAAATATAAGTGAAAGATGAAGTAAAGCACCCGCACTGCGGGTGCGCCTTGAACCCCAACTGAAAGACTACCCCATGAAAACAGCCCACGACCTCGTGACCAACGCCAAATCCCGTATCCAGGAAGTTGCCTTGGCCGACGCTGAATCAGCCATTCTGGAGGCCGATGTCTTGCTGGATGTGCGCGAGGCTGATGAATTCGCTGCCGGCCACCTGCCAGGCGCCATGCACGTCTCGCGCGGCATGCTGGAGTTCAAGCTCAGCAACAACCCAGCCCTGGGCTCGCGTGACCTGCAAATCGTGCTGTACTGCAAAACCAGCGGCCGCGCCGCGCTGGCCGCTTGTGCCCTGCATGACATGGGCTACCTCAACGTCAAGTCCATTGCTGGCGGCTTTGATGCCTGGTCAGCCGCAGGCAAACCGGTTGTCAAACCAGCTCTGCCCACTTTTGAATAACCCGGTGTGCTGCTGCGGCACCAGCCTCATTTTTGAATTGAAGACACCATGAAGCGTTTGTTGATTTCTGTTTCTCTGGGCCTGCTGGCCCTGACTGCGCAAGCGGCCGAGATGGGCGTCACCGCCCAGGAGGCCTACGCCAAAGTGCAAGCGCCTGACACGAAGGTTTTGCTGATCGATGTACGGGACCCGGTTGAAATCATGTTTGTGGGTTTCACCGACGCCGTGCACATCAACGTGCCCTACCTGATGGTTGACAAAACCGCCTGGGATGCAAAAAAAGGGGTCTACCAGCTCACACAAAACCCGGGCTTTGTGCCACAGATCAGAGCTGCGCTGGCACAGCGCGGTTTGGGCGATGACGCCGAAATCATCACCCTGTGCCGATCGGGGAGTGAACGTGGCGAACCCAGTGCGGCATTTTTGCGCGCCAACGGCTTTCCCAACGCACGCTTTGTCATCAACGGCTTTCAGGGTACGGCCCTGAAGGACGGCCCGCAGGCTGGGCTGCGCATTCAAAACGGCTGGCAAAACAGCGGCTTGCCCTGGGCCAACAAGATGAACCCGGCCAAGATGTACCGGACTGACCGGCCGTAAACCCAACCCACAAGGCTTAGCCATCATGCAAACACCCACCATCCAGTCGTTTTTTGATCCCGACACCTTCACTGTCACCCATGTGGTGTCCGACCCCGTGCGCAAGCGGGCGGCCGTCATTGACAGCGTGCTGGACTACGACCCCAAGTCGGGCCGCACCTCGCACGCGAGTGTGGACAAGGTGCTGGCCTACGTGAAGCAGGCCGGGCTGACTGTGGACTGGTTGCTGGAAACGCATGCGCATGCCGACCACCTGTCGGCGGCCCCTTACCTGCAAGCGCAACTCGGCGGCAGCATTGGGATCGGGCGGCACATTTGTGCGGTGCAAGGCGTGTTCAAGAAAGTCTTCAACGCCAAAGACATGAACACCGATGGCGCCGAGTTTGACCACCTGTTTGAAGACGGCGAGCAATTCAAAATTGGCGATCTGGACGTGCGCGTCATGCACACGCCGGGCCACACGCCGGCCTGCCTGACCTACATCGTGGGCCAGGACGCATTTGTGGGCGACACCCTGTTCATGCCCGACTACGGCACGGCGCGCTGCGACTTCCCCGGCGGTGACGCGGCCACGCTGTACCAAAGCATCCAGAAGGTACTGGCCCTGCCCCCGCAGACCCGGCTGCACCTGTGCCATGACTACCCACCCACCACCCGTGAGCCCGTGTGGGAAACCACGGTGGCGCAGCAGCGCGCCCACAACATTCATGTGCATGAGGGCGTGACCGAAGCAGCATTTGTGGCCCTGCGCCACGCGAGAGACAAGACCCTGGCCATGCCGGTACTGATCTTGCCCGCTGTGCAGGTGAACGTGCGTGCCGGCCACCTGCCCCCGCCTGAGGACAACGGTGTGACCTACCTCAAGATCCCGGTCAACGCACTTTAATCGTCGCACATGGACATCTGGATGGTGACCGTGGCGCTGGGCGCGCTCATTGGCCTGGTGCTGGCCCTCACCGGCGCGGGTGGCGGTGTGCTGGCCATTCCGCTGCTGGTCTTTGGCTTGCATTTGCCGGTGCAGCAAGCCGGACCAGTCGGCTTGGTGGCGGTGGGTCTGGCGTCAGCACTGGGCGCGGCGCTCGGGCTGCATCAGGGCATTGTTCGCTACCGCGCGGCCGGTTTGATTGGCGCTACCGGCATGCTGATGGCGCCGCTGGGCGTGATGCTGGCCCAGCATCTACCCAATCGCCCGCTGTTGGGCGCATTTGCGCTGGTACTTGTTTACAGCGCCTGGCGCATGCTCAAGCGCACCGCGCCACATGACATCGACCCGATGCGCGTGCCCTGCCATGTCAGCCCGAGCGACCACCGCCTGACCTGGACGCGCCCGTGTGCCCGCGCGCTGGCTGGCACCGGCCTGGTGTCCGGGCTGATGAGTGGCTTGCTAGGGGTAGGCGGCGGCTTTGTCATCATTCCCGCGCTGACCCGTTACACCGACCTGGACCCCCGCAGCATTCAGGTGACTTCGCTGGCCGTGATCGCGTTGGTGTCGCTGAGCGGGGTGACGGCTGCCGCGCTGCAGGGCGCACTGCCCTGGCACATTGCGCAACCCTTCGCCCTGGGTGCCGTAGTGGCACTGCTGGTGGGCCGACAAGTGGCCGGCAAACTGGACGCCAAACGCCTGCAACAAGGCTTTGCCTGGTTCACCTTGTTGGTGGCTTTGTTGATGCTTTCCCGAGCTTTCGGATGGGTCGTGACTTGAGGGCCAGGCAACACGCGTTGTCCAACACAACGCTGGCCTGACTCATTGCCCCTGGGCCGCGGCCCGCAATTTGTCTTTTTTACTCGGGCGCTTGCCCTTGATGCCCCCATTGGCGGGCGAGGGCGGCGGTGCTACCTCAATCGGCTCAAAGCCGGGCACCTGCTCCAGCGGCAGGTTGAGGCTGTGGCGCTTTTCAATCAACCGGAAATGCGCTTCGGTGCTGGCGCTGACAAAGCTCACCGCCAGGCCAGGCTCGCCAGCGCGGCCGGTGCGGCCGATGCGGTGCGTGTAGTCCACCGCCGAACGCGGCAAATCAAAATTCACCACCACCGGCAACTGCGCAATGTCAATGCCGCGCGAGGCCACGTCCGTGGCCACCACCACGCTCAAGCGCGAGGCCTTGAAGTCGGCCAACACCTGGGTACGCTTGCCCTGGCTTAACTCGCCATGAAACGGCTCGGCCTCGATATCGGCTTTGCGCAGCTTGTCAGCCACAATTTCAGCCGAAAACTTGGTCGCCACAAACACCAGCACGCGGCTCCACTTGTTTTGCTGAATCAGGTGGCGCAGCAACTGCGTGCGCCGGCTGGGGTCCACCGCAAAAGCCTGTTGAACGATGTCGCTTTGCGGCTCAGGCTGCACCTCAATGCGCACCGGGTCCACCAACAGCGCGTCGGCCAAGGCCTGCACGGCAGGGGGAAAAGTGGCCGAGAAAAACAGGTTTTGGCGCTGCTGGGGCAGCAGTGCCAGCAGGCGGTTGAGTTCTTCCGAGAAACCCAGGTCCAGCAAGCGGTCCGCCTCGTCCAGCACCAGCAGCTTGATGTGGGCCAAGGTGAGCGCGTTGCTGTCAATCAGGTCCAGCAAGCGCCCGGGCGTGGCCACCACGATGTCGGTGCCGCCGCGCAAGCCCATCATTTGCGGATTGATGGACACACCGCCAAACACTATGGAGACCTTGAGGGCTTGGCGCTGGGTCTCGGCCAGGGTGCGAATGGACTCGCCGACCTGCACGGAGAGCTCGCGCGTGGGCACCAGCACCAAGGCTTGGGGTCGGCGCGGGCTCACTAGCGGGCCCTGCTCCAGCCGCTGCAGCAAGGGCAGCGCAAACGCGGCCGTCTTGCCTGAACCGGTTTGGGCGGCGCCCAGCACATCGCGCCCCTGCAGCGCCGCAGGAATGGCGGCCAACTGAATGGGCGTGGGCGCCGACCAGGCTTTGGCGGTAACGGCACGCAACAGGGCGGGCGACAAACCCAGGGCAGAAAATGGCATGAAAAAGGGCTTTACGGCGAGGTGAATAGCGTTGCAGTTTAAGCGGCAAGTGGCGCCACAGGAAGCGCGCGCACCGGCACCGCGCCCGGCCCGAGGTCTCAAGCCGCATAATCGAGGGTTGCACATCGCGCACCTGCGCGCGATCTCAGACCGCTACAAAGGCCCCCGTGAAGAAAACATTCCCCCTGAACATTGAAGGCAAAAACCGCGACCGCGTGCTGGAAGCCACCAAGCACGAGATCCGCAAATACGTCAAACGCCAGCGCCGCGTGCCCCTGCCCGAGGGCGTGGACTTTTGGGACTTTGACTGCAAATTCGGCGCCAATGCCGAGACCGCCGTGGTAGTGCACTTTGCCACCATCACCGCGCTGATTGACGCCGTGGCCGCCGAAGGGGGCGACGCCTTTTACCTGGAGCTGCTGGCCAAAACCGGCCACCGCACCGCCCGCCCAGCCGGCGCCCCCCGGGCCCAAGAGGCCGAGTAATCCTGCGCGCTCAGGGCCACGATGTGCCCGGCCAACAACGCCCCGACATGGCCCTGAACTACCTGGACTTTGACTACTGCGAAGACGAGCACGGTTGGGGCACCTTTGACGCCGTAGCGTCCACACTGCCCGCGCAGGTGAAGGCTGTTCACGCCGAAATTGCCGGGGTGCTGGAATGGGCACATGCGGCATTCGCCAACGTGCAAGCCCCGCTTGACGAAGGCGGCGAGTGGGACTTCAACCTGCAGGGCCAGCAGGAGTGGACCGCCCACGAGGCACTGCACTACCACCCGGGCACACGCCAGTTCACCAGCCGTTTAAGCCCCGCCGGGCCAGCACGCCACACCGTGACCTTCTCCATCAGCGGCAGCGCACAGTTTTGTGACGCCTTGCGCCAGCAATTCGGCCTGGGCTAGGCCGCGCCCTCACCCAAATCAATCACCGAGGCCAGTGGCACACCCGCAGGTGCTGCATAGTCAGCCACCAGCCAGGCGCGCGTGGGGTGCGCCGCCGCTTCATGCAGCCAACGCAACACAAAACGCACCGACGCGAGGTCCAATGCCGCAAAAGGCTCGTCCAGCAGCGTGACCGGGGCCCCGCAGGCCAGCGCGGCCGCCAGCCAGACCTTGCGCTTGGACCCCGTGGACAGCATGTACAGCGGCTTGTTCAGGTGCGGCGTCAAGGCCAGACCGTCCACCAGGGCCGGCAACAAAGCATCATCAAACCGGGGATACAGGCCGCGCAAGGACGCCAAGTAGTCATGGGGCGTGACCTGCTCAAACGCCTCTGATTTGGGGTCGGCCCAGAACACCTGCTGACGGTAAACCGCCGGTTGTTCGGCCAGCAAGACACCATTGATTTGCAGTTGCCCGGCCTTGGCCGGTAGCACACCCGCCAGCAAGCGCAAGAGCGTGGTCTTGCCGCTGCCCTCGCCGCCTGTGACCCAGCTCACACCACCGGGAATGCGCCAGGACTGCGCTGCCCACAGCGGCCGGTCGGGGTAATCAAAACTCAGACCCTGCACACACAAGACGGCGTGGGTTGGCTGGGAATTCGGTGAAATGGCGGGCTCCTGGCGGGTTGGGGGCAAGCGGGATTGTAGAAATTGGCGCGGGACGCACTGTGGCAGATGCGCTTTTGGGCCTTTGGCCGTGCGAGATTGAGGTATGCAGCACGCCTAACAAATCAATATTTCAATAATAGTTGTATAGTTGATACATGGACAAACAGTTAGCCACCTCGGTCTTTGAATCGCTCGCCTCGGGCGTTCGGCTCGACATCTTCCGCCTGCTGGTCAAAGTGGGACCACAAGGCTTGGTGGCGGGCGAGATTGCCAGCACGCTGGACCTACCGCCCACCAACACGTCGTTTCACCTGAAAGCCCTGAACCACGCCACGCTGGTGTCGGTGGTGCAAGAAGGACGCTTTCAGCGCTACCGTGCCAACCTGACTCTGATGCAAGACCTGATTGCCTACCTGACCGCCGAATGCTGCTCGGGGCAACCGCAGCTTTGCACCGAAATTTGCCCGCCCGGCTTGACCGTGGCCATCGCCGCCGAGTGACGCGGACTGTCACACAAGCGCCCTAGCATTTCCCTCATTTCAACCCCACCGCCGCTCACGGCATTCACCGCAAGGAGGCCCGCCATGGCCGAAAAAACATTCAACGTCCTGTTTTTGTGCACCCACAACTCGGCCCGCAGCATTCTGGCGGAAGCTGTCCTGAACCACATTGGCGGGGACCGCTTCAAGGCGTTTTCAGCCGGTAGCAGCCCACGTGACAACCAGCAACCCAACCCTCTGGGACTGAAAGTGTTGCAGCACGCCGGTATCGACATTGAAGGACTGCGCAGCAAGTCATGGGACGAGTTTGGCGCCCCCGGCGCACCGCACATGGACCTGGTCATCACCGTGTGCGACAACGCCGCCGGCGAGGTCTGCCCCTACTGGCCCGGCCAGCCCGCCACGGCGCACTGGGGTTACGCCGACCCGTCTGCTGGCGATGGCAGCGAGGCCGAAAAACAGGAAGCCTTCCGGCAAACCCTGCTGGCCTTGAAGCGCCGGCTGGAACTGCTGGTCAGCCTGCCCGACAGCAAACTGGAGAAAACCATGCTGCAAA
>CAZLRQ010000130.1:0-1275 GCA_964562035.1 uncultured Rhodoferax sp.
AAACAGCCCCAACCTCGTCATAACGCCCACCGCGCACCAGCGCATCGCTGGCACCCGGCGCATAAATCGAAAACCGAGACCCGGTGTAATAGGCGTAGCCGCGCAAATCGGCCAGATCAAAAGTGACTTTCACGCCATCCAGATGACTGGCCAGCCACTTTAAATTAGACAGCGCATCTCGCACCGCAAGGCTGTCAGGCAAGGCCTTCTGAGCCTCAAGCAGAACCTGGTCGTCACCATAAAGCTGGATCAACGCCTGAAAGGCGTCGTGCACTGAAGCTGGCAGGTGCCGCGTCAACAGCGCCAACTCACTACTGTCCTTGGCTGCCAGCGCAAGATGAATCTGACCCAACACCTCTCGCTCAAGATTCACACCATCTAGTAGTGCATGAATGATCCGCGCGTCCGCCATGTCAACACTGGGCGACGGCACTTTGGCGACCTTCAGGCAATCCAGCGCCAGAAGCAACACCTCAAGATCAGCCTCAGGACCCGCATGACCATAAATCTCGGCACCAAACTGCAGAGGTTCGCGTGTGGCGTGAGGTGCGCCAGGGCGGGTGTGCACTACCGGACCGCAGTAACACAAGCGCGTCACGCCAGTGCGGTTCAAAAGGTGCGAGTCAATGCGAGCGACCTGTGGCGTGCTGTCAGCACGCAAACCCATCATTTTCCCGGAGAGTTGATCCACGAGTTTGAAGGTTTGCAGATCCAGTGCCTGACCCGCCCCCGTGAGCAATGACTCCAGGTGTTCCAACAACGGTGGCATGACCAACTCGTAGCCATAGCATCGCGCCATGTCCAGCAAGTCTCGACGAAGTTCTTCGATGTGCCGTGCTTCAGACGGCAAGACATCGGCAATGTGATCCGGCAGGACCCAAGCGGACATGTGATTTTGAGGTGCTGTTAAAACGAAGATTTTACCGGGCTTGAGGCGCTGAATCGCTCAAGCCGGTCCGCAAATCGACGCGATAAGCAAAGATGTGAGGCCCGAAGCCCTCAGTCATGACGCATGCAGTCACCGTAGGTGGCCGGAGCGGACATCGCAAATCGCTATGCCCAGATGTACAAAAGCTCTTTGAGCCTATCGGATCAAAGAGCTTTTAGAGCTGAACGCCCAGTCTTTCGACTGTTTATAAATTATTTTTTGACACTTGCTGGTGCTGCACCCGTATTGCCGCGAAGTGCCCCAAAAAACTCCGACGATGAGGGATCGACCACCATCACGTCACTTTTCTTGTTAAAGCTTGCTTTGTAAGCGTCAAGGCTGCGATA
>CAZLRQ010000130.1:1375-7213 GCA_964562035.1 uncultured Rhodoferax sp.
TCCGCCATCAACTCTTCGCGCTTCAAGGACAACAAATCCTTGACGGTACGCTTGTTGATTTCTTCTTGAAATGCATTGCGGACCACGCGATTAAGCTGGCTGGTTCCAGCGGACTCGTTGGTACCAACATTGCGGATGTATTCAGACGGCTCAGAAATCCGCCAGCGCACATACCAGTCAATGACCACACGCTGCTTTTCCGCAGTCAACATAGGCTCGGTGTCCGAGCTATCCAAAGTCAACAACCGCTTGTCGATATAGGTAACATTTTGAAATGGTGGCGGCAACTTGAAGTTCAGCCCCGGCTCTGTGATCACTTCCTTGATTTGTCCTAGTGCATATAAAACACCAAACTGGCGCTGGTCAACAACAAACAACATCGAACTGGCCAAGGCCAATGCGAATAGAAGTGAAGAAAAAATAAAACCTATTTTGTTCATGATGAATTCCTAGCGTGAGTCGCGATCACGCGCGCGGGCTGCATCGCGGGCCCGTGCATCTAGCGCCGACACGGCTGGCGCAGAACTGGTTGCAGGGGCTGCAGCCGCCGCACCCGTCGGGTCAACGCTAGCAGGTGCCGTTGATTGCATGATCTTGTCCAGCGGCAAATACAACAGATTGGACCCTTGACGAGAATCCACCATGACTTTGGTGACATTGCTGTAAACCTGCTGCATGGCATCCACATACAAACGATCCCGGGTGACTTGAGGCGCTTTCTGATACTCCGTCAACACGGAGCGAAAACGCTGCGCATCACCTTGTGCTTGGGCCACGATTCGCTCTTTGTACGCGTCAGACTCTTCCTTCAAGCGCGACGCGCTACCAATGGCCCGCGGAATCACGTCGTTGGCGTAGGCCTGCGCTTCGTTTTTAGCGCGCTCACGCTCCTGCCCCGCTTTTAGCACATCGTCAAACGCCGCCTGCACTTGCTCCGGTGGCCTCACGCCCCCTTGCTGCAGGTTGATGCCCACCACCTCGATACCCACCTTGTAGCGGTCAAGGATGGTTTGCATCAAAGTCCGCACCCGAGGTGCGATCTGATCACGCTCTTCAGACAACGCACTGTCCATGCGCATGCTGCCGACAACTTCACGCACCGCTGTCTCTGCAGCCTGAACCACGGCCAACGTTGGGTCTTTGCTTTCGAACAAAAATGCCCGCGCGTCATTCAACCGGTATTGAACGGCGAACTTGATTTCGACGATGTTTTCGTCCTGCGTCAACATGGCGGACTCACGCAACCCCGTTGCCTTGATGATCGTGTCGCGCCCCACATCCACAGAGCGAATCTGCGTCACAAAAATCAATTCATGCCGCTGAATGGGATACGGCAAGCGCCAGTTGAAACCAGCACCGGCCGTGGAGTTGTACTTCCCGAATTGGGTGATCACGGCTTGCTGGCCCTCTTGCACGATGAAGAAGCCGGTACCCAGCCAAATCAACACCACGACACCTGCAATCAGCCCGGCACCGATACCCGCATTTTTCATGTCTGGCTGAAACCCGCCGCCAGAACCACCACCTGCACCGCCACGCCCGACGTTTTTGGCATTGCCAAACAAACCACCGAGCTTGCGATTGAAATCGCGCCACAACTCGTCCAGATCGGGCGGCCCCGCATTGGCGCCTCGCTTGTCACCACGGTCTGGGTTGTTTCTGGGCGGAGGACTGGCCTCTTCAGGACGCGTCTGCCCCGCGTCAGGCTTGCTATCACCCGACGAGTTCTCATCTCCACGACCCCAACGGGGATCGTTCAAATTGAACATGAGCCGCATTCGCTCAGGCAAAAAAGCCCAGCGCAAAGACCTTGCATGAAGTTTCATCTCTTCTTCTCTTGTTAATCGTTTTGCGATTGTGCCCAATCAATCCCCAGCCTCACGACCTTCAGGGGAAAGGAGCCCGTCGCATTCAGAAGCCCCATGACGCTTGACCGTTTGTGCGAGCTGCTGACGCAACACCGACAAACCCTCACCATCTTTGGCGCTCAAAAACACCCTCGGCGTCAACACACCATCCAAATCAAAGTAATCGCTCAATTGCAGCGGACGATGAGCAGGATCCAGCGCATCAAGCTTGTTGAATATCAACAACTGTGGAATATCGGCAGCCCCAATTTCTGCGAGAACACGCTGCACTTCGGCAATCTGTTCAAGAAAATGTGGGCTGGACGCATCGACCACATGCAATAGCAAGTCGGCATCCACCGCCTCCTGCAGCGTGGCTTGAAACGCATCAATCAAACCGTGAGGCAAGTCGCGAATAAACCCGACCGTGTCGGAGATGGAGACCGAGCGCTCGGCTTCGCCGAGGTAGAGCTGACGGGTCGTCGTGTCCAGTGTCGCAAACAGCTGATCAGCGGTGTAAGCACGCGCTTTGACTAAAGCATTAAACAGTGTCGACTTGCCCGCGTTGGTGTAACCAACCAGAGAAATATTGAAGGCGTCGCGACGTTCCCGCTGCCGACGCTGTGTTTGGCGCTGGCGCTTGACCTTGACCAAACGCTCCTTGATCTTTTTGATGTTGTCGCCAATCATCCGCCGATCAAGTTCAATCTGCGTCTCTCCGGGGCCGCCACGCATACCGATACCGCCACTCTGGCGCTCAAGGTGGGACCAGCGACGCACCAAACGCGTACTCAGATATTGAAGTCGGGCCAATTCAACTTGCAACTTGCCTTCAT
This sequence comes from uncultured Rhodoferax sp., assembly GCA_964562035.1. Lineage (GTDB taxonomy): Bacteria > Pseudomonadota > Gammaproteobacteria > Burkholderiales > Burkholderiaceae_C > Rhodoferax. The sequence continues at coordinate 4,059 of CAZLRQ010000130.1, forward strand.
GGCTGCGCGCTCTCTGGCTGAATATTTCCAGAATCAAAAGCGTACGGTCGTTGACAGGAAGTTCGAGGTGACGTTCAAGATTACGTTGCTGTGCCGGGCTCAAGCTTTGATCGAACAAAACTTCAACCGCGCCAAGCTGAGCTGCAAGCAGTTTGATTTCGTCCGCCTTACCCGAACCAACGAACATGGCCGCATCAGGGGCACGCCGCTTGCAGGTCACCCGTGCCACAGGAAGCAGGCCTGCTGTTTGTGCCAACAAACCTAATTCTTCGAGTAAGCCATCAAAATTGGGGAGTCCAAAATCGACTCCGACCAAAATTGTCGGGGCGGAGGCTCGATCAGGCAACTGCAGGCTCTTCACCCTCAGCCGTCGAGAAATTTACAGCACGACCGGGAACGATGGTTGAAATGGCGTGTTTGTAAACCATTTGCGTTACCGTGTTGCGTAACAAAACGACGTACTGGTCAAACGACTCAATCTGCCCCTGCAGTTTGATGCCATTCACCAAGTAGATAGAGACCGGAATATGTTCTCGACGCAGGGCATTGAGAAAAGGGTCTTGAAGTAACTGACCTTTGTTGCTCACGATATTCTCCGTGTTCAAAAATTAATAAGACTTAACGATAACACAGACAATGGTTTGAACGTGCTGGCTACAAGCAATTCCTTTAGGTGTACTTGACTTGGCTGGAGATCAAGACTTGGAAGCAGCCTTGTCCGTAAACGGATTGCTGGACGTCTTCATCTCGATACGCATGGGCGTTCCCACCAGGTCGAACTCCTTGCGAAAGCGGCCTTCCAAAAATCGTTTGTAGGACTCAGTCACATGCTCCAGCGAGTTGCCATGGACAATGATCACCGGGGGGTTCATTCCACCTTGATGCGCATAGCGCAATTTAGGCCGGAACATCCCCGAGCGCTTGGGACTTTGGAACTGAACCGCCTCCAACAGCAAGCGGGTCAATATGGGGGTCGACATCTTGCAATTTGCGGCCTTGTAGGCCTGAGCGATAGAGGTCCAAAGCGGGCCTAAACCTTGCCGCTTCTGAGCCGAGATCAAATGCAAAGCTGCAAACTTCAAAAATGGTAAACGCGTCTCGATGGATCGCTTGACGATCTCACGTTGGTACTCATCGACGGCATCCCACTTGTTGACCGCAAGAACCACTGCACGGCCATTCTCCAAGATGTACCCGGCAATGTGCGCGTCTTGGTCGGTAACACCTTGTGTGGCGTCAATCAAGAGCAACACGACGTTGGAAGACTCGATTGCCTGCAGAGTCTTGACAACTGAGAATTTTTCAATCGCTTCAAAAACTTTGCCTTTGCGGCGCAAGCCTGCGGTATCCACCAGTTCAAATTTCTGCCCGTTGCGCTCGAAAGGCACCGAGATGGCGTCACGCGTTGTGCCCGGCATATCGAAGGCGACCAATCGCTCCTCACCGAGCCATGTATTGATCAGTGTGGACTTGCCAACATTGGGGCGCCCTGCTACCGCCAGCTTGATCACGCCAGGCTCAGACTCCTCGAGATCCGCATCTGCATCCGCCAGTTGCAGTGGCGCCAGCGCCATCTCCAAAAGCGCATGAATACCCTGGCTATGCGCCGCCGAAATGGGATGAACCTCGCCCAGCCCCAACTCAAAAAATTCAACCAATTGCCCACTTGCAATCATGCCTTCGGCTTTGTTGGCGGCAATAAGGCAAGGCTTTCCCAGTCGTCTCAGGTATTGCGCAATTTCGTAATCTTGAGCAGAAATACCCTCACGTGCATCCACCACAAAAATAACGACATCAGCCTCGGCAACGGCTTGCCGGGTTTGCTTGGCCATCTCCTTGAAGATACCGGCGGTTGCTTCGGGCTCAAAACCACCAGTGTCAATCGCAATGAACTCGTGCTTGCCGAGTTTGCCGTTGCCGTAATGCCGATCACGCGTGAGTCCGGCAAAGTCAGCCACGATCGCATCGCGGGACTTGGTCAGTCGGTTAAAGAGTGTTGATTTGCCCACATTGGGGCGGCCAACCAAGGCCAAAACAGGTTTCATATTTGCAAAGAGATCCGACTTACTCAGGCACGAAGCCGAAAATACCGCCACCGCGAGTGACAACAACCAGGGTCCCGCCCGCCATAACCGGCGTAGAAACAACCCCAGAGTTATCTGTGGTTACACGGGTCAGGACAGTGCCATCTTCTCGGGATAAAAAATGCACCAAACCGGTACCATCGCCTACCACCACTGAACGACCCAACAGCAGCGGGCCCGTCAGATTTCGGTAACGCAAGCCGTCAGACGACCAAGCCCGCTCACCGCTGGCGCGTTGCCACGCCAGCAGTTGGCCATCACTTTCCACACCGAAGACCAATTTTTCGTCCCCATCAACCCCCGCAGCCCCGTAAGCGGGCTTGGTCCACACCACACCGCCCCGCTCCGTATTCACACAGCCAATCGCCGACTGGAACGCACGCGCACAAACCGAATCACCACGACGACTCACTGGACCGACCAGGTCCACCAGCCGCTCGATGTCGTTGGTTCCTCTTGGCGTCGCGATGGGCAACTCCCAACGGACGCTCCCGTTCAAGGGGTCCATACCCACCAACCGCCCAGAAAGACCCGCGACCAGCGTTTCGCCCACCGACGTGAGCACGCCCGATTGCCGCAAAACCAAGGATTCGCCAGGGCGCTGCTGCACCCACAGCTTGCGCCCCGACTGCACATCAAAGGCACTGACCGCCCGGTCTGCCGTCAAAACGAAGACTCGTCCGCCCGCCACCAAAGGTGCTGTGAACCCTTGGGCTGCCAAACCTTGACGCCAGACTTCCTGCCCAGCATCAATCGCAACCAACTCATTGTTGGTAGTGACAACTGCCGCATATCGACCATCGCTACCGACACCGGCAGCAATCCCGCGTCCGATATTGACGCGCCATAAATCACGTCCCGTCAGAGGGTCCATCGCACCGACCGAACCATCCGAACTTGCAACCGTTATAGATTGAGGATTGACTTTGACATCAAGCGGAAAATCGACTTTGCCGGACTTGGCAGACCAAGCCAGGCGAACCCCCAACAACTTGGGATTCGCAGCCAGCTCCGCCGGTTTAGGCTTGCTGGGTCCGCTGGCGCACCCAGCCACCAAGCCCAAACCAGCAG
>CAZLRQ010000131.1:0-7202 GCA_964562035.1 uncultured Rhodoferax sp.
TGATGAACACACAGTCAAACTCCAGGCCCTTGCTGGAATGCACGGTCATCAACTGGATGGCGTCTTGCCCGGCCTGTGCCTGGTTGTCGCCGGCCTCCAGCGCGGCATGCGACAAAAAGGCCGCCAACGGTGACAGGGTTTCACCCGTTTCAGCATCAGGCGCGGGCTCATCCAGCAGGGGCTGGCTGAAGTCCAGGCCTTGGGACGCGGGCGACTGCGTCAGCGCCCGGCCCTCGTCGTCCATGGGCGTTGCGGCATCGCGCCCAAAATTCTCCAGCGACACAAAACTCTCGGCCGCATTCACCAACTCCTCCAGGTTTTCCACCCGGTCAGCGCCTTCGCGGTCGGCCCGGTAGTGGTCAATCAACCCGCTGTGGTCGAGCATCTGCGCCACGATGTTGCGCAGCGTCATTCCTGAAGTTCGTTCGCGCAGCACATCAATACCTGCCAAAAACGCGCCAATGTTGGTGCCGGCTTTGCCGCTGACACCACTCACAGCGTCGCTCAGGGCACAGCCCGCAGTGCGCGCCACGTCTTGCAACTGCTCCAGGCTGCGCATGCCAATGCCGCGCGGCGGAAAGTTGACCGCTCGCAAGAAGCTGGTGTCGTCGCGCGGGTTCTCCAGCAGGCGCAAATAAGCCAGCGCGTTCTTGATTTCGGCCCGCTCAAAAAAGCGCAAGCCCCCGTACACCTTGTAGGGCAGACCGGCGTTGAACAGCGCGGTCTCGATGACCCGGCTTTGCGCGTTGGAGCGGTACAGCACCGCAATTTCCTTGCGCTCCACGTCCTCGCGCACCAGTTGCTTCATCTCGTCCACCATCCACTGCGCCTCGGCAAAGTCGCTGGTGGCCTCAAACACGCGCACTGGCTCGCCAGGGCCTTGGGTGGTGCGCAGGTTTTTGCCCAGGCGCTTGCTGTTGTGGCTGATCAGCGCGTTGGCCGAGTCCAGAATATTGCTGCCGCTGCGGTAGTTTTCCTCCAGCTTGATCTGGTGGCGCACCTTGAACTCGCGCACAAAATCCGCCATGTTGCCCACGCGCGCCCCGCGAAAGGCATAGATGCTCTGGTCGTCGTCCCCCACCGCCAGCACGCAGCCCGTCGGGTTAAAGCCGTTCGCGTCGTCCACCGAGCCATGCGCACCGGTGCCCGCCAGCATCTTGATCCAGGCGTATTGCAGCTTGTTGGTGTCCTGAAACTCATCAATCAAGATGTGCCGAAAGCGCCGCTGGTAATGCTCCCGAATGGGGTCGTTGTCGCGCAGCACCTCAAAACTGCGCAACATCAGCTCGCCAAAATCCACCACGCCTTCGCGCTGGCACTGGTCTTCATAGAGCTGGTAAATCTCGACCTTCTTGCGCGTTTCGTCGTCACGCACCTCCACCGCGTTGGGGCGCAGGCCGTCTTCCTTGCAGCCACCAATGAACCACTGCATCTGCTTGGCCGGAAACCGCTCGTCGTCAATGTTGAATTGCTTGTAAAGGCGCTTGATGCTGGAGAGCTGGTCTTGCGTGTCCAGAATCTGAAAACTCTGCGGCAGGCTGGCCAACTTGAAGTGGGCGCGCAAAAACCGGTTGCACAGCCCGTGAAAGGTGCCAATCCACATGCCGCGCACGTTCACCGGCAACATGGCGGAGAGTCGGGTCATCATCTCTTTGGCTGCCTTGTTGGTGAAGGTAACCGCCATGATGCCGCCGGGCGACACCTGAGAATTCTGCAACAACCACGCAATCCGGGTGGTCAACACCCGGGTTTTACCCGACCCGGCACCCGCCAAAATAAGCGCGTGCTCGGCCGGCAACAACACGGCGGCGCGCTGTTCCGGGTTAAGGTTGTCCAACAGGGGCGAGTCTGGGCTGAGAGCGGAAGGTGTGGCTGAAAACATGCTGTCATTGTAGAAAGTCCGGCTTTGGCAACGTCGATAGAATCAAGCACCGGGCCCAAGCAATTGCGGCCCGGTTTTTTGTGGGTGGCCGGTTTTTCCAGCACACCCACAAGGCCCGGGCCCAGTCCAAGCGCTCTCCTCTCAACCCGTTAGACGCAGGAGCCTAAGCCATGGAAATTTTTGACTACGACAATATTTTGTTATTGCCACGCAAGTGCCGCGTGGAAAGCCGCTCGGAGTGCGACGCCAGCGTGGAACTGGGCGGCCGCCGTTTCCGCATTCCCGTGGTGCCCGCCAACATGAAGACCGTGGTCAGCGAAGCCATCTGCGTTTGGCTGGCCCAAAACGGCTACTTTTATGTGATGCACCGCTTTGACCTGGACAACGTGCAGTTCGTCAAAGATATGAAAGCGCGCGGCCTGTACGCCTCTATTTCACTGGGCGTTAAACAACCCGACTACGACACAGTGGACCAGTTGGTCACATTAGGCTTGACACCTGAATACGTCACCATCGACATTGCCCACGGCCACGCCGACAGCGTGAAAAACATGATTGGCTACCTGAAGGAAAAAATGCCTTCCACCTTCATCATTGCCGGCAACGTGGCCACGCCCGAAGCGGTGATTGACCTGGAAAACTGGGGCGCCGACGCCACCAAGGTCGGCATTGGCCCCGGCAAGGTCTGCATCACCAAGCTCAAAACCGGTTTTGGCACCGGTGGCTGGCAACTGAGCGCGCTCAAATGGTGCGCCCGCGTGGCCACCAAACCCATCATTGCCGACGGCGGCATCCGCGAGCACGGCGACATTGCCAAGTCCATCCGCTTTGGCGCCACCTTCGTCATGATCGGCTCCATGCTGGCCGGCCATGAAGAAAGCCCGGGCCAAACGGTGGAAGTTGACGGCAAGTTGTACAAGGAATATTACGGCTCAGCCAGCGACTTCAACAAAGGCGAGTACAAGCATGTGGAGGGCAAGCGCATTCTGGAGCCCGTGAAGGGCCAGTTGGCCAACACCTTGATTGAAATGGAGCAAGACGTGCAAAGCTCCATCAGCTACGCCGGTGGCAAAAAACTCATGGACATTCGCAAGGTGAACTACGTGACGCTTGGCGGTGACAACGCAGGTGAGCACTTGCTCATGTGACGATCCTCCCGCCGCAACGTCCTTGAGTGTGGCTGTTTTGCATGGTCGTCTCAAGAAACCCGCCCCGACCTGACGGCTGACAAGCCCCATCACGTCAAGTGCACTGCAAACCGGCCAAAGCGGGCGTATATATGAAAAAACTAATCAGCGGTGGCATCAGGAGCAGCCAGGGATTCTGCTAAACTAACGCTATTGTTTTTGATGTAAAACAAAAACGGGATGTTAGCTCAGTTGGTAGAGCAGCGGACTTTTAATCCGTTTGTCGTGGGTTCGACCCCCGCACATCCCACCAACACCAGCAAGGGTTTGTCGCTACGAAAGTAGCAGCAAACCCTTTCTAGTTTGTGGCGACGCAAGTTGACAAACTTAGTACTCAGGGGCTGAGCAGCGAGAGCCAAAAATCCAGGTGATAGACTATTTTCGATTCTGAAGAATTGAGGGTTCGAATCTGACAGAGGCCACCCACCTCTACTTGCCTGGTCAAACAGATCTTCGGTCCACCTGTTACTGATCATTAACAACGCGTGACAAGCGCACAAGAGAAGATTTTGCTCAAAAAATCAACCTGGCAAGTTCGCTTGGGTCCACTGGAATGGCATAAGTACACCTACGCTCGCCCGGAAGGAGATTCGTTGACGCTGCTGGGCAGTGTCAAGCGGGGCCTGCAGGTTGGCGCATTGGCCGTCAATCATGAGAAGCAGTACTTTCAGGTGGTTGGCGACCATCTGACGCTATTGAACAGCGCTCAAATTACGCGTGCGATGGCCAAGTCCACAACAAGCGACGGACAGCCGACTCACCGCATGCCCGCTCGCCCTGTTGTCGCGCCAGTCGTTATCGTCAAAAAACGGCGCACCTTTTCCGTCGGTTGACACCGTTCACGTTGTTTTGAAGCCAACACGCCTTTTGCTTCGGAAGTAGTCAACCCCTCATGCAGGGCTGATGCCTTAACTCTTTGTAGCTTGCTCCAAGCGTGAGTACAAGCTCCAGTTGAGAACTTTTCATCCATTTCTGGCTGGTCTGGAAACGCGCCGAAGCCAAAATAAGGGTAAACCCTTATACTAAGCTGACAGAATGGAAAAAGAATGCAAGATGGCCCGATTATTCAGCGCCACCAACGCCGTGTCTGCTGACCGGGAATTTCACAAGGTTATTGGTCATTCATCCAGCCTCTTGGCCCCAAACGCGAGGGCTGGCGAGACCCTTACGCAATGGAGTCACACATGACTTACACACAAAACATGCTCCACGTGGCAACAGAGGTCACTCGCTCATCGGCTCTGCTTTTTAGCCTGCCTTTTGATGTGGCCCGCGAACAATACGCGAGCGCGGTCCGGGTTGGCCTTATCGAACCGTCAATGCTGGCAGGCGCCAAGTTTGAGCGCACGTTAAGCGCTCTGGAAAAGGTGGCGCTCGGACCTTGGGCTCGTCGGGTTTAAAAAATTTAAACCCATGCGCCCGTCGCGCAATCAGAACCACTTCATTTACAACAGGCAGGCTCTGCGGCGCATTTTTCATGCGTAATCAAAAAACGCTGCCGGCGGGCTGACCTCAGTAATGCGGCGGCAAGTCGTCCGTCAACTGCCGAAACGAACCCTCACCACCCTCCCTGGCCGGTTGGCGAAGATTGCCAACCTGTTCGATTAAAAAATCGATTTGCTGCTGTTGACGAACGATGATCTGGTTGAGTTGATCCAACAAATCCTCTGAAAAGCTTGATTTGATTTCCAAATCCATCAACCGCTGATTCACATCACTGCCTGTCAGGGTGTCGCTCATAAACTATTCCCCAGTAAACCCTTTTTAAGGCCGCTGTCTGCCGGCTTGTTGCCAAGCCAGATTCGTAACACGGCAGTAAAAAATTCTTCGCCGGGTATGGATGTGCCTTGCACTTGACCGTTCACAGTTACGCGTGTTCCAGCGTCAGGCAAATAATCAAAATATATGACGTCGCCCTTTTTAACTTCACCCACGGCGTTGAGCGCTGCATTCAAGGCGGTGGTTTGAGGCGCCATTGCCTTTAATTGAGCGTCTGTGTGGTTATTTTTCAGGCCGTCATGGAGGGCGCTGGCTAAGCTTTCCGCGTCCAAATTGCGCAGCATGACCAAACTAATGCGCCGCGCCCCGCTTTGCGCAAGCAGCTTTTCAGGGTCGGCCGACCTTTGGGGAACATAAAGCCCTGCGACATAGACTTTGAAGATAGCGCGCACACGCACACCGGCGCCATTGAGGGGGAGCGACGCCGAACCCACTTGGGCCAACGCGTCCAGCTTCACACCCTCAATTTCTATGGGCTGCGCCTGTGCGCACGTCCAAAATACGAAAGCGATGCCCATACAGAATGGTCGGAGTGACACTATTTTCATCGGTGAGTTCCTTGGATAAGTTGCGCAAGCTGGTGACGCCTCATCAGGCACTTTGCCAAATAATTTTTTGATCAGAAGCCTCCCAGCGCTCGTACTGCGATGCGTAAACGTCTTCAATCCGGCTGCGCTTGACCTTGAAAGTGGGTGTGATGATGTCGTTGTCTACGGTCCAGGCCGTCGTCACAACCACCAAGCACTTGAGCTGCTCATGCGGATCCAGCAGTGCGTTGATGCGATCCAAATGCCTTGTCAGGGAGGATGCCATCGCAGTGCGTGAAGCAGCATCGTTGGCCAAAAGCACCGCATCGGCATTCAGCATCACAATGCCAAGTGGTTGCCCAAGGTTGGCGCCAGCCACCACACAAGCTTCAATGGCGTCGTGCATCACCAACTTGTCTTCAATAGGCGCAGGCGCCACATACTTGCCTTTACTGGTTTTAAAAAGATCTTTGACCCGGCCGGTAATCCAAAGGTTGCCCTGGGCATCAATCCGACCCTTGTCACCCGTGTGCAGCCATCCGTCGGATGTGAACGCCTGACGCGTCAATTCAGGCTCTTTGTAGTAACCGAGCATCAGGGCCTGACTCTTCATCTGGATTTCGCCGGTCTGTTGCTCAATGCGCGCTTGCACATCGTTGTAGGTCGGGCCCACAGAACCTTCCTGATTCTGGCCAGGTACCGTGAGATGTGAAACCGCCAGGTTTTCGGTCATGCCATAACCCTCGTTGATCGGCAAACCAAGTTTGCGATACCAGGCCAGCAAGGCCACCGGCATGGGCGCAGCGCCGCCTGCGGCAATACGGCACTGATCCAGTCCTAGCGCTTTGAGCACTTTACGGCGCACCAGGCCACCGATGATAGGGATCGAGAGCAGGCGATTGAGTTTGGCAGCAGGCAGTTTGTGATGAACTCCATGCTGGAATTTCACCCATAACCGGGGCACCGAGAAAAAGATGGTGGGCCGCGCGCGCTGGAGATCTGCGGTGAAGGTGTCCAGTGACTCTGCAAAAAACAAATGCAATCCAACACGCAACCAGCCATGCTCTACCAGCACCCGCTCCACCACATGTGCCAACGGAAGGTAGGACAGCATCCGGTCGTTAGAAGTCATCGTGATGCGCTCGATGCCTTTCTCAAGCGCCCAGGCGAAATTCCCAAAACTGTGCATCACGCCTTTGGGTTGCCCAGTGGTGCCAGAGGTGTAAATCAGTGTGGCCAATTCGTCCTCCCCGCGCAATGGCTGCCCTGTCATCGGCTCTGTGCAAGCGCAAATCGCATCCCATCCCTCATACCGCTGAAGGGCATCGGGCGGAGAGAGAGGGTAGCTGATGCATAACAAACCATCTGGCACACCAAGCGCCATTTTCTGCCATTCATCGAGTTTGCCAACGAAACAAGCCCGCGCCTCGCTGTGATCCAGAATCTGCCTGATGGTGTCTTGTGCCAAGGTGGGGTAAAGCGGAACCGAGACATAGCCCGCCATCCAAATGGCCAGATCACTCATCAACCACCAAGCACAATTTTTCGACAGGATGGCAATCTTGGAGCCTGGCGCCCAGCCTTGCGACTGGAGGTGCGTGGCCATACGTCTAACCTGCTCACCCACCTGCGACCAAGTGTAGTCTCGGGTGAGTCCATCCCCTATCGGCTGCGTCAATGCAACGCGATCAGGCACCGAACGCTCCCAGTGGTACAAGCGCTGCAAGGCCAGCATATCAGGCGATACTTTTTTCATGATGCCGTCTCCTTTGTTTTAATTGGCAAGGCATGTCTGTCATTTACCTGACAAATAATATCGGGATTTGG
>CAZLRQ010000132.1:0-7145 GCA_964562035.1 uncultured Rhodoferax sp.
CGCGCCGACATTGAATTTGACTGGGCCGTGCAGGCCATTCGCAGCCGGCGGGCCGATGTGCGCCCGCTCATCAGCGCCCAGTTGCCGATCAGCCAATCGAAAGCGGCCTTCGATCTGGCTTTGGACAGAGGCCGCAGCACCAAGGTTCAGCTTATTCCGGGCTAGGCCCAGGCGGACACCCCACTTTCACAACAATAGGAGACAGACAACATGACATTCAAACGCATTACCTTGGCCCTGGCAGCAAGCCTGGTGGCGGCCACACCCGCCTTTGCGCAGACCAAGCTCAAATGGGCCCACGTGTACGAGCCGGGCGAACCCTTTCACACGGCATCGGTCTGGGCCGCCGAAGAAATCAAAAAACGCAGCGCTGGCCGTTACCAGATTGATGTGTACCCAGCGTCTCAACTGGGCAAAGAGAACGACATCAACCAAGGCCTGACCTTGGGCACTGTGGACATCATCATCTCCGGTTCCAGCTTTGCAGCCAAGGCGTTTCCCCGCATTGGCGTCACCTACTACCCCTACACCTTCCGCGGTGTGGACCACTTGCTGGCCTACACCAAGAGCGACATTTATAAAGAGCTGACCGCAGGCTACGAGCAAAAAAGTGGCAACCAGATCATTGCCACCACCTACTACGGCACCCGCCACACCACCAGCAACAAGCCGATTGCAAAGTGCTCTGACATGAAAGGCCTGAAGATGCGCGTGCCTGACGTGCCCGCCTACCTGGCCATGCCACGGGCCTGTGGTGCCAACACCTCACCCATTGCATTTGCCGAGGTTTACCTGGCACTGCAGAACGGCACGGTAGAAGCGCAGGAGAACCCGCTGCCCACCATCGAAGCCAAGAAGTTCTTTGAGGTGCAAAAGCACATCGTGCTCACGGGTCACATCGTGGACCACCTGAACACCGTGGTGGCGGGCGGTTTGTGGAAGAAACTCTCTGACGCTGACAAAAAGATGTTCATTGACGTGTCGCAAGAAGCCGCTGCCAAGGCATCCAAAGAAGTAGCTGCCCGCGAAAGCGAGTTGGCAGCCGTGTTCCGCAGCAAAGGCGTGAGCGTGACCGACGTGAACACCAACGAGTTCCGTGACACGGTGCTCAAAAATGTCCCGTTTGAGCAGTTTGGCTACCAAAAGGCTGACTGGGACCGTATCCAGGCACTCAAATAAGGCACCCCGGTATGTCGCTTCAAAGCTCTCTGCCCCTCTCGGGTGGCGCGCCTGAGTCGCATCCGGTCGAGACCAGCGCGGAAGCGCTGGTCGCCAGCTTCGCAGAGGCTGACCAGCACACGGTCAACCTCTCGGACTACGGCATTGAAGACTGGATCTGCCTGGGCTTTTTCTGGATCATGGCTGGCTTGGTGTTTCTGCAATTTTTTAGTCGCTACGTGCTGAATGACTCATTTGCATGGACTGAAGAACTGGCGGTGTACTGCCTGATGCCGGTGGTGTTCATCGGGGCGTCCATGTGCGTGCGGCGGGTGCGGCATATCCAGGTCAATCTGGTGTACGGCCACCTGCCCGTCGCTGCCGGCCGGGTACTGTCCACCCTGGTGGACTTGGCCGCGATTGCCTTCTATGGCTATGCCGGCTGGCTGGTGGCGCGCTACGCGCTGGCGGTCGACAACGAGCCCATGACCACCATCAACTGGAACAAGAGCTATGTCTACTGGCTGGCCTTTGCGGGCTTTGCCCTGATGACCTTGCGCGGCATCCAGGTGGCCGTGAACAACTGGCGGCGTGGCTTCTCGGCGCTGCAGAACCCCGGCTTCTTTGACGGCTCAGCCGACTGAAAGACCCCCATGCTGATTCTGATTCTCTCTTTTGTGGGGCTGATGCTCTGCGGCCTGCCGGTGGCGGTGGCCATGGCCGGTGGTTCACTGGTCTACATCCTGGTGTCGGGCAGCGTGCCCGATATAGTGCTGGCCCAGCGCATGATCGCTGGCATTGAGTCATTCCCGTTGCTGGCGGTGCCATTCTTCATTTTGGCCGGCAACCTGATGAACATTGCCGGCATCACCGGCCGCATTTACAACTTTGCAATCGCCTTGGTGGGCTGGATGAAAGGTGGCCTGGGTCAGGTCAACATCATCGGCTCTGTGATCTTTTCGGGCATGTCCGGCACCGCCATTGCCGATGCCGCAGGCCTGGGTTCGATCGAGATCAAGGCCATGAAGGACCACGGCTACTCCACCGAATTTGCGGTCGGCGTGACGGCTGCCTCGTCCACACTGGGCCCCATCTTCCCCCCGTCCTTGCCCTTTGTGATCTACGGCATGATGGCCAACGTCTCCATCGGCGCGTTGTTTGTGGCCGGCATCTTGCCTGGCATTTTTTTGACCGGGCTGATGATGCTCACGGTGACCTACTTTGCACGCCGCAACGGCTGGGGTGGTGACGTCGCCTTTAACTGGGGGCGCTTGGGGAGCGCAGGGCTGGAGATTCTGGTGGTGCTGTCTTTCCCAATGGCCGTGTGGCTGGCTGTGAAATCCGGTGTCTCGGTCAACGTGGCCGCCGTCGCCGCTTTTGTGGTGCTGTTGCTGCTGGACTGGCGCTTCAACTTCTCCGCCGTCCTGGCACTCATGGCGCCGGTGATTCTGATCGGCGGCATGACCATGGGCTGGTTCACCCCGACCGAAGCCGCTGTGGCCGCGGTGCTTTGGGCGCTTTTTCTGGGTCTGGTGCGTTACCGCTCCATGACCATCAAGACGCTGGCACAAGCCACCTTCGACACCATCGAGACCACGGCGTCGGTGTTGTTCATCGTGACCGCAGCGTCCATCTTTGCCTGGCTGCTCACCACCACGCAAGCCGCGCAGGCCCTGGCCGACTGGATTCTTTCCATCACCGACAACAAGCTGGTGTTTCTGCTGCTGGCCAACCTGCTGATTTTGTTTGTGGGCTGCTTCATTGACACCATCGCCGCCATCACGATTCTGGTGCCCATCTTGCTGCCGATCGTGCTCAAGCTCGGCATTGATCCCGTGCAGTTCGGGCTCATCGTGACGCTGAATCTCATGATTGGCCTGATGACCCCGCCGCTGGGCATGGTGCTGTTTGTGCTGGCGCGCATCTCCAAACTCTCGGTGGAGCGCGCCACCATGGCCATCATGCCGTGGCTGATACCGCTGGTGGTGGGCCTCATTGCCATCACTTACATCCCGGCGCTGACGCTGTGGTTGCCCCAGCAAATGGGTTTGATCAAATAACACGACGGGACAAATCATGACCCAACGCCTTGCTGGAAAAACCGCCCTACTAACCGCCGCGGGCCAGGGCATCGGCCACGCCACTGCCCTGGCCTTCCTCAGAGAAGGTGCCCGGGTGATTGCCACCGACATCAACCAGGAACTGCTGGACAGCTTGGCCGCAGAGACGGGCTGCGAGGTGGCCCGACTTGACGTGCGCGACCCGGCGGCCATCACCGCACTGGCGCAGCACATCGGCCCGGTGAACGTGCTGTTCAACGGCGCTGGCTTCGTCGACTCAGGCTCGGTGCTGGACTGTGACGACGCTGCGTTTGATTTCTCGATGGACCTGAACGTGCGCGCCATGTACCGCATGATGCGGGCTTTTTTGCCAGGCATGCTGGCCCAAGCATCAGGCTCCATCATCAATGTCGCCTCGGTGGCGTCAAGCATCAAGGGCGCACCGAACCGCTTCATCTACGGCACCACCAAGGCGGCAGTCATCGGCATGACCAAGGCGGTGGCTGCCGATTTCGTGGCCAAAGGCGTGCGCTGCAACGCCATCTGCCCCGGCACCGTGGAGTCGCCCTCACTGCGTGCGCGCATCGCCGCCCAGGCCGCCAGTTCGGGGCAGACCCTGCAGCAGGTGGAAGCCGCCTTTGTGGCACGCCAACCTGTCGGCCGGCTCGGCCGCACCGAAGAAATTGCCGCGCTGGCCGTCTATCTGGCGAGCGACGAGTCGGCCTTCACCACCGGCACCGCCCAGATCATTGACGGCGGATGGTCCAACTAACTTTTTCACCATAACGAGACCCTATGAAACTTCTTCGTGTTGGCGCCAAGGGCCAAGAAAAACCCGCCATCCTGGACACCGCTGGCCGAGCCCGCGATCTGTCCGGCGTGCTGCCTGACATTACCGCCCAGACGCTGCAACCCGCCAGCCTGGCCAGGCTGCGAGCGCTCGACCCCGACACGCTGCCGCTGCTGCCTGAGTCTGCGCGCATCGGCTTGCCGTGGACGGGCTGCGGCAAGTTCATCTGCGTGGGCCTGAACTACGCCGACCACGCTGCAGAGTCCGGCATGGCGATTCCCGCCGAGCCGGTGCTGTTCACCAAGCACACCAGCACCATGATCGGCTGCAACGACCCGGTGGTGATCCCCCAAGGCTCGGTGAAGACCGACTGGGAGGTTGAACTTGGTGTGGTGATTGGCACCACCGCACGCTACGTCAGCGAAGCCGAGGCGCTGAACCATGTGGCAGGCTACTGCGTGGTCAACGATGTGTCGGAACGTGAATACCAGTTGGAGCGCGGCGGCACCTGGGACAAAGGCAAGGGCTGCGACACCTTTGGCCCGGTCGGGCCCTGGATCGTCACCGCCGACGAGGTGGCCGACCCCCAGCAACTGGGCATGTGGCTGGAAGTCAATGGCTTTCGCCACCAGAACGGCAACACGCAAACCATGGTCTTTGGCGTCGCGCAGTTGGTGAGCTACATCAGCCGCTTCACCACGCTTTACCCGGGTGACCTGATCACCACGGGTACGCCACCCGGCGTCGGCATGGGCGTCAAGCCCCTGGCCACCTACCTGAAGCCGGGCGACGTGATGCAACTGTCCATCCAGGGGCTGGGCACCCAGCGCCAGACCGTACATGCCTGGAACCCGGAGTTGATCGATGGCTGATATTGACCCAGTGATTCGCATCCACCCGGCAGACGACGTGGTGATCGCCCGGCACCAGTTGCTGGGCGGCACACCCATTGCGTCCGAAGGCATCACGGTCAGCGGTCTGGTGCCTCCGGGCCACAAGATCGCGGTTCGCGCTATTGCCGCGGGCCAGCCCGTGCGGCGCTACAACCAGATCATCGGCACTGCCACGCGCGACATCGCCGCCGGCCAGCATGTGCACAGCCACAACCTGGCCTTCAGCCGCTTTGACCGGGGCCATGCGGTGGGCGGTGACGTGCGGCCGGTGGCCTATGTGGACACCCCCGCCACCTTCGACGGCATTGTGCGCGCCGACGGCCGGGTGGCCACGCGCAACTACATTGGCGTGCTGACCAGCGTGAACTGCTCGGCCACGGTGGCGCGTGCCATTGCCGACCACTTTCGCCGCGACATCCACCCCGAGGCGCTGGCCGCATTCCCCAATGTGGACGGCATCGTGGCACTAACCCACGGCGCCGGTTGCGCCACCGACAGCGAAGGCGAAGGCCTGCGCGTGTTGCGCCGCACGCTGGCGGGCTACGCGCGCCACGCCAACTTTGCCGCCGTCATCGTGGTGGGCCTGGGTTGCGAGACCAACCAGATCCAGGGCCTGCTGGCGCAGGAAGGCTTGCGCGAAGGCGCCAAACTGGTGACCTACAGCATTCAGGATGCGGGCGGCACGGCCAAGAGCGTGGCGCGCGGCATCGAGGTGGTCAAACAATTGCTGCCCGAGGCCAATGCCGTGCAGCGCGAACCCGTGCCCGCCAGCCACCTGGTGGTGGGCCTGCAGTGCGGCGGGTCCGATGGCTACTCCGGCATCAGCGCCAACCCCGGCCTGGGTGCGGCGGTGGACCTGGTGGTGCGCCATGGCGGCACCGCGGTGCTGTCCGAAACACCCGAAATTTATGGCGGTGAGCATTTGCTGCTGCAGCGCGCCGTGTCGCAGGCCGTGGCCGACAAGTTGGAAGCCCGCCTGCAGTGGTGGACCGAGTACTGCACGCGCCACCACGCCGAGATGGACAACAACCCTTCGGCTGGCAACAAGGCCGGCGGCCTGACCACCATCCTGGAAAAGTCGCTGGGCGCCATTGCCAAGGGCGGCACCACGCCCATGGTGGACGTGTACGAGTACGCCCAGCCCATCACGGCCAAAGGCTTTGTCTACATGGACACGCCGGGCTATGACCCGGTGTCGGCCACCGGCCAGGTGGCGGGTGGTGCCAACCTCATCTGCTTCACCACCGGGCGCGGCTCGGCGTATGGCTGCGCGCCCACGCCCTCGCTCAAGCTGGCCACCAACAGCGCGCTGTGGGCCAAGCAGGAAGACGACATGGACATCAACTGCGGCACCGTGATCGACGGCTTTGAATCCGTCGAACAACTGGGCGAGCGCATCTTCCAGGAGATGCTGGCCGCCGCCTCGGGCCGCAAGACCAAGAGCGAGCTGCATGGCTACGGCCAAAACGAATTTGTACCTTGGGCGCTAGGCGCCGTGATGTAACCCCCAACACTCACCGACAACACCATGAAAATCATCTCCGCCAAAGTCATCGTCTGCGCACCCAGCCGCAACTTCGTGACCCTCAAAATTGAAACCGATGAGGGCATCACCGGCATCGGCGACGCCACCTTGAATGGCCGTGAACTGGCCGTGGCCAGCTACCTCACCGACCACGTCATTCCCTGCCTGATCGGGCGCGACCCGCAGCAGATTGAAGACATTTGGCAGTACCTCTACAAGGGCGCCTACTGGCGCCGTGGCCCGGTCACCATGAGCGCCATCGCCGGGGTGGACACGGCGCTGTGGGACATCAAGGCCAAGGCGGCCAACATGCCGCTGTACCAGTTGCTGGGCGGCAAGAGCCGCACCGGCGTGATGGTGTATGGCCACGCCAATGGCCGGGACATCACCCAAACGGTCGAAGAAGTGCTGCGCTACAAGGAAATGGGCTACAAGGCCATCCGCGCACAAAGCGGCGTGCCGGGTCTGGAAAAAGTCTATGGCGTAGGCAAGGGCACCATGTTTTATGAGCCGGCCGATGCCGACCTGCCCAGCGAGCACGACTGGTCCACCGAAAAGTACCTGCGCCACACGCCCGAACTGTTTGACAAAGTACGCGCAGCTGTGGGGCCGGACATTCATCTGCTGCACGATGTGCACCACCGCCTCACCCCCATCGAAGCCGGCCGCCTGGGCAAAGACCTGGAGCCCTACCGCCTGTTCTGGATGGAAGACGCCAC
>CAZLRQ010000133.1:0-7093 GCA_964562035.1 uncultured Rhodoferax sp.
TCGCCCTTGACCAGCAGCGGGCGCTTGAGGGTGATGGCGGCGTTCACCGACAGCATCAGGTCCTGGGTAGCGACGTAGTTTTGGGTTCCTTGGAATTTCATGGCTCGCAATTTATTAAGGGAAAACAGCAGCTAGGCAGAGGATTGGGGGTCGATATAATCAGCAGTTGATTCATCTCAAACACTGGTTGATTGTCCCCCCAAATGAACAAATTCCTGTTATCGCTGTCTGTTCTGGCTGTTGCGTTCGCATCCGCTTTCTCCGCCAATGCTCAGGAGGTCGTGGGTGACGTCAAGGCCGGTGAGAAAAAAATTGCCATGTGCATTGGTTGCCACGGCATCAAGGGCTATCAGGCCAGTTTTCCTGAAATTCACAAAGTGCCCATGATTTCGGGTCAAGGCGCCAAATACATTGCCTCCGCACTGACCGCCTACAAAAAAGGCGATCGCCGTCACCCCAGCATGCGCGGTATCGCCGACAACCTGACTGACCAGGACATGGCCGACATTGGTGCTTATTACGAGGCGCACGGCAAAGTTGAGGGTGCACCTGCATTGGAAAAGGCAGCCGACGGCAATGCCCGCGTGACCGCACTGATTCAAAAAGGTGCCTGTGTGTCTTGCCATGGCGACAGCTTCAGCAAGCCGATTGACCCCAGCTACCCCAAAATTGCCGGCCAACACGCCGACTACCTGTTTGTGGCTCTCAAATCTTACAAAGCGGAAGGCCAAGCCACTTGGGGTCGTTCCAACGGCGTCATGGGTGGCATTGCCAAGCAGTATTCGAACGCCGAGCTGAAAGAGATCTCCAGCTACCTGAGCAGCTTGCCTGGCGAACTCAAAACCGTGCCGCAAAGCAAGTTCAAGTAAGCACCGTTCACCCACAAAAAAGCCGCTGTTTCAGCGGCTTTTTTATGGGTGAAATCAGTCTTTCGTGGCGTGTTGTTGCACGCAGCCAATGTAAGCATCGCCATCGGGGGGGCGCCCGGCGCGCTGGCTCTCCCAGATCATGCGGCCCAGGCAGTCCATGGCTTCATGGTGCGCCAGGTGCAACGAATTGCGCCGGTGGGTCAGCAACTCCACAGCCTGGCGTATGCCGCGCGGCTGGTCGATGCTGCACTGCTCGCTGATGGACAGATGCATGGACAAGTGCAAAAACGGATTGCCCTTGCTCTCATCGGCGTGCGCCATGGCCAGTAACGCCGCGTCCACATCGGCCAGATCAGCGTGGTACTCGGGGTGCTCGTCAATCCACAGACTCGCTATTGTTTCAATAGCTTCCAGCGGTTGACTGGTCTGGGCTTTGGCATAAACCGAGCAAAAAAATCGACGAACGTCGGCTTGAGAAGGTGAAAACATAATAGGCCTGATTGTCGCTTCTCAAGCCTCTGGCTTAGGCCATTCACACGCGCCAGGCGGGGAGTTCCCAGTTGCGCCACAGCGCCAGCGCCCTGAAACCGGCGGTCACGGCAATGCAAACCAGCAGTGCGAGCCAGTCAGGCGCACCCGCCTGCCACAAGCCCACATAGGCCCAGCCGCCGGCAAACGCGCACACCGCGTAAGGCCGGTGGTCGCTGAAGGCGCTGGGAATTTCGTTGCACACAATGTCGCGTAGCACGCCGCCAAATACCCCGGTGATCACGCCCATCAAGACCGCCACCAGTGCCGGCATCTGGCTGGCCAGCGCCTGGTGCACGCCGGTCGCCGCAAAGAGGCCTAACCCCAGTGCGTCGGGCCACTGAATGGCTTTTTCGGTGACTTCAAAATGCCGGTGTCGCAAAAACAGCATGGCCAGCGCGCACAGGGCGAGCACGCCCCAAAGCATCTCCACATGGCGCACCCAAAAAAAGGGCCGCTGGTCCAGCAACAAGTCGCGCAGCGTGCCGCCGCCAAACGCGGCGAGAAAACCCACCACGCACACCCCCACCGCGTCCAGACGTTTGCGGGCACCTTCCAAAACCCCCGACAATGCAAAGGCTGCTGTACCCGCCAACTCGACCAGCAGCTTGAGGGTTTCGCCCCAGGATTGAATAGTGTTCATGTCAGGATTTTCGCCTTATGGCCTTGCCCCTCATCACCGACCCTTTTTTCTACGCCGTGACCATTCCCGCTGTGCTGTTGCTGGGGGTCAGTAAAAGTGGTTTTGGCGCGGGTTTTGGTTCCTTGGCGGTGCCCATCATGGCGCTGTCGGTCAGCGTGCCGCAGGCGGCTGCTATTTTGATGCCCGTGCTTTTGTTGATGGACATTCTGGGCATGGCTGCCTTTCGCAAAGACTTTGACTTGAAGTTACTGAAGTTTTTGATTCCGTGCGGCTTGGCGGGCATTGTGGTGGGCGCGCTGCTGTTCAAGGCGCTGGACTCGCGCACGGTGGCTGGCATTGTGGGTGTGTTCACGCTGTTGTTTCTGGCGCAGCGCCTGTTGTTTGCGCCCAAGGCCGACAGCCCGCCGCCGCCCAGGTGGCTGGGCGCCATCCTGACCACTACCTCGGGGTTTACCAGTTTCATTGCCCATGCCGGTGGCCCGCCGATCAATGCGTATGTGATTCCGTTGCGCCTGTCGCCTCTCAAGTTCACGGCCACCATGGCGTTTTTCTTCTTTGTGATCAATCTCGCCAAGTGGATTCCCTACGCCTGGCTCGGTCTGCTGGACACCCGCAACATGGCCACTTCTCTGGTGCTGTTGCCGATTGCGCCCATTGGCGTGCTGGTGGGCGTGCGATTGGCCCGGCGCATCAGTCAGGCCCTGTTTTATCAATTGCTTTACGCTGGCATGTTCCTGACCGGCCTCAAACTGATGTGGGATGCTTGGCGTTAGGCGCTATGTATTAAATAGCTACTCAGGACCGATCTATAAGGGCTAGAGTCATATTTTATATATTTTTTGCCTTGGTCGGTGGCTGGTTCTGGCGCGGGTCTTGGGCGGATTCGTGATCAGTCTGGGCACTAGCCCCCCGCCCCAAAGCTGTTTTGGCGCCAGGCCTCAAACACGGTGACCGCCACGGCGTTGGACAGGTTCAGGCTGCGTTGGCCCGCAATCATGGGCAATTTCAAGCCTTGTGCGGGGGCAAAGGACTGACGCACTGTGTCAGACAAGCCTTTGGTTTCTGACCCAAACACCAGCCAGTCACCGCGTTCGAATTCTGCGTCATACACGCCCCGGGTAGCACGGGTCGTCAGGGCAAACATGCGCTGGGGCAATGGCTGCTCGTCTGCCAGGAATGCTTGCCAACTGGCGTGGCGTTTGAGTTCTGCATATTCGTGGTAATCCAGACCGGCACGGCGCATGTGCTTGTCATCCATGGAAAACCCCAGCGGTTCAATCAGGTGCAGAGTGCAGCCCGTATTGGCTGCCAGCCGGATGACGTTGCCCGTGTTGGGCGGGATTTCGGGTTCAACAAGGACGATATGAAACATGCTGGAATTGTCGCTGGAGTTGGCCGTAGCCAAAATCATTGCAATCTATTCCGTGCGCGCGATCACCACGCCCGTAATGTGGGCCGCTCCTGCAGCCCGCAGCACCCGCGCAGCGGCAAAAAGAGAGGCGCCGCTGGTCATCACGTCGTCCACCAGTACCAGCCGGGCACCTTTCACAAGGCTCGCTCGCAAGGGCTCCATTGCGAAAGCATCTTGCACACTGGTGAGTCTTGCGGTCCGCTTTAAAGTGCGCTGCGGCGGCGTGTCTTTGATCCGCAGAAGTGTTTGGGCCTGGGTTTTTTCGGGGGCGAGTTGTTTGCTCAACTCCAGGGCCTGATTGAATCCGCGGGACTGCAGGCGTTCTCGGGACAGGGGCATCGGCAGTACATGGTCAGCCGCCTCCAGCGCGGGCTCCACCCATGGTGTGCTGCGGAGCAGCAAAGCCAGCGCTCTGGCCAAACCGGGTTGCTCGTGAAATTTGAAATCAACAATCAGACTCGCCCACGGAAAGCCGTAAGGCACCGCCGCCAGGCAAGCGTCGAGCGGTGGCGACTTCTTCAGACAGGCGCCGCATTGCGACACACCGGCCGGCACAGGCAGCGCGCAGGTGCGGCAGCGTGGCTTCAATTGGGCAAACCGGTTGACGCAGGCTTCGCACACTGTCTGGGCGGGCCAGGTGCGGCACACCAGGCATTGGCTGGGCAGGGCGTTCAGCACCCCTTTGATCAATCCAGAAAACATCAGGTCAATATACTCGCTGCTCTTGACTGCTCACCATGTCCACTCAAACGCCTCCCACACTCGATCCCCAGGCTGCCAGACGCTGGCAGTCCGTACCCGCTGCGACTTCACCGTGGCTTAACGAGGAGGTGGCCCGTCGCATGGAAGAGAGGCTCGAATGGATCAAGCTCAAGCCAGCGCAGTGGGCGCATTGGGCGCCGCTGCGCGGTGGCCTGCAGGCGCATGAATTACTGGTCAAGCGTTATCCGGCTGCGCCTTGTTTTGTGGTCGAAAACGACCCGACTCAAGCAGTGGCAACGGGTAAAGCTATGAGTAAGCCATGGTGGCAATGGGGTCGCTGGACGGGTTCGCCCGTGCGCTTCGAGGTACCGCCTGACGGCAGTGTGCAAATGGTTTGGGCCAATATGGCCTTGCACATGGCCAGTGATCCGCAGAGCTTGATCGCCCAGTGGCAGCGGGCATTGAGTGTGGATGGCTTTGTCATGTTCTCTTGCCTGGGGCCTGACACGCTGCACGAATTGCGCGGCCTGTACCAGTCGCTGGGCTGGCCGCCTCCGGCGCATGAATTCACTGACATGCACGACTGGGGTGACATGCTTGTAGCGGCTGGCTTTGCCGAGCCCGTGATGGACATGGAGCGCATTACCCTGACATTTCAGTCGCCCCAGCGCCTGCTTGAGGAGCTGCGGGGGCTGGGACGCAATTTGCACATTGCCCGTTTCCCCGGCTTGCGGGGTCGGCAATGGCAGAAAAAATTGCTGAAGGCGCTTGAATCTATGCCGCTCGAGTTGACTTTTGAGGTCATTTACGGGCAC
Source organism: uncultured Rhodoferax sp. (assembly GCA_964562035.1). Lineage (GTDB taxonomy): Bacteria > Pseudomonadota > Gammaproteobacteria > Burkholderiales > Burkholderiaceae_C > Rhodoferax. The sequence goes on from CAZLRQ010000133.1 coordinate 4,969, forward strand.
GCATTCAGGCCCATTCCCAAACTCAACATGCGTGCAGAAACGGTGTTGTCCCTGTCCCAAATGCGAGAAGCCTTGAACCAGCGCAAAAGTTATCCGAAGGATCATTGAGTAATGGGCTTGACAAGGGAAAACGATTAGGGGTGTGGGCTAGAATCTACGTAACATACATAGGCCTTAACTTATGTCTCGGGCAGTTCAATTCCCTTACTCAGTTCAGCAGGTGCAACTTGTGTCCAACTTGGTTTTTAGGTTTGCGACGGTGCAGGGGCACAAGATCCAGTGGTTTTTGCGTCGTAACTGCGCCGTAACCCCCGCTCAGTTGGGTTGGATGTATGCCTCGCTGTGCGTCGTGTCTTTGGGCATTGGCACCGTGTTTTGGTTTTTTGGGGCCGTGTTGGTTTTGCCCATCGCCTGGTTGGAGTTGATGGCGGTAGGCTTGGGTTTTTTGACCTATGCGCGTCACGCCGCTGATGGTGAGCGGATCTACCTGGAAAATGACCGACTGGTGGTCGAGCTGGAGAGCGCTGGCAAGATGGAGCGCACAGAGTTCCGACGGGAATGGGTGCGCATCGAGCCGAAATTGGGTGATCGGTCGTTAATTCAGGTCTCCGGTCAAGGCAAATCCATTCACGTCGGGCGTTTTGTCAGGCCGGAGTTGCGGCCTATTTTGGCGAAAGAAATTCGGATGGCGTTGCGGGGTGTGTGATTGCAAGCCCTTGTGCAACGTGACAGTGGTTTATTTGAGGCAATGAAGAAGTAAACATGATCAAAAGCATTTTCAATAAATTGGGCGGCGCGCTACTGGCGGCCGGTGGCTTGGGTCTGTCGACGGCGCACGCCGTGAATGACTTGCCTGGCGGGCCTGCAGTCAATCAGCTTAATTTGGCTCCTGCTGTGACCAGTATTGCTGCCGAGCAGGCTTGGTTGCATTGGTTCATGTTGATACTGTGCACGGTCATTTTCGTGGCCGTGTTTGCTGTCATGTTTTATTCCATCTGGAAGCACCGCAAGTCCAAAGGGCACAAGGCTGCAAATTTTCATGAGTCTGTGACCGTGGAGATCATTTGGACCATCGTTCCATTTGTGATTGTGATCCTGATGGCGCTGCCGGCCACCAAAGTTGTTGTGGCGATGAAAGACACAACCAATGCAGACCTGACCATCAAGGCCACGGGCATGCAATGGAAATGGGGTTATGACTATCTCAAGGGTGAAGGCGAAGGCATCGGCTTTATCTCGTCACTGGACGCCGCGCAGCGCGAAATGTCCAACAATGGCGGACCGAAAGTTGGTGAATCAGTTGATGACTACTTGCTCAAGGTTGACAACCCACTGGTTGTACCGGTGAATAAGAAGGTTCGGATCATCACCACGGCTAATGACGTGATTCATGCCTGGATGGTGCCGGCATTTGGTGTCAAGCAAGATGCAATCCCCGGTTTTGTTCGTGACACTTGGTTTCGTGCTGAGCAAATTGGAGATTTTTACGGGCAGTGCGCTGAGTTGTGCGGCAAAGAGCACGCTTACATGCCGATCCACGTGAAAGTTGTATCGGCTGAAGATTACGCGGCTTGGGTGAAGGCCGAAATGGTCAAGCTTGCCGCCAAAGCAGATGATCCGACCAAAGTCTGGACTGCGACGGATATTCATGCACGAGGTGCCAAGGTCTATGCTGCTAATTGCGCAGCTTGCCATCAAGCAAACGGCAAAGGCGCAGGTCCCATCAAGGCCCTTGACGGCTCACCCGTTGTACTCGATGCCGATGCCGGCAAGCAGATTGCAGTGATGCTGAATGGCCAAAACAACGGTGCCATGCCAGCGTGGAAGCAATTGAGCGACACAGATATCGCAGCGGTGGTCAGCTACACCAAAAACAATTGGTCCAACCAGACGGGACAGTTGGTGCAGCCGGCTGACATCACCGCCGCCCGCAAGTAAGCCGCGGTCGCTGAAATACAAGTATCGAGAAGGAAACCAAAATGAGTGCTGTTCTAGACCATCACGACCACGCCCATGACGACCATCATGGCCATGCGCCCACAGGATGGCGCCGGTGGGTGTTTGCAACCAATCACAAAGACATCGGTACTTTGTATTTGTTGTTCAGTTTCACCATGCTGATGAT
>CAZLRQ010000134.1:0-7049 GCA_964562035.1 uncultured Rhodoferax sp.
CGTTGCAACATGCAGGTTCTCCAGAAAATTCGAATCCATCAACTCGGTGTAGTCGCGCACGCTGGCCAGCACGTGGGGGCCAGCCAGTTCGGCTGCACTGTGGGTGGTGCAAATGGCCACCGCGCGCATGCCGGCGCGGCGGGCGGCCTCAATGCCAAAAGGTGCATCTTCAAAGACAATACAGGCTGCAGCCCTTATGCTCATTCGATGAGCAGCTTCCAAAAATATAGCGGGCTCGGGCTTGCCGGGCAGGCCCTCGTCGCCACCCACCACGGCATGTGGGGCGCTGGCCATCTTCAGGTGTGACAAGGCAAAGGCAATGTTGTGCTGGTCACCCGCGGTGCCCACGCCCACTTTCAGTCCCCGGCCCAGTGCCTGCTGCGCAAAGGCCTTGAAGCCTGTGACTTCGGAGAACTCGGGTGCAAACAGCTCCCGGTAAATCACTTCTTTCTCGTGAATCAAGGCCCAGGCTTCGGCGTCTTCCATCTCGCGCGCAAACAGCTCGCGCATGCACTCGGCCCCGTTGCGCCCGGTGGTGCGGCGCATCAGGTCGGGCAGGTCAATGGCCAAACCATGCCGCTGGCTGAAGGTCTGCCAGCTTTGCGCGTGGTAGGGCATGGAGTTGATCATGGTGCCGTCCATGTCAAAGATCAGCGCTTGCAGGGGCAAATGTTGGGGCAGGGCCAACGCCGCGGTCGTGGAGGTCATTACACGCCTTGCTTGAGTGAAGCTTCGATGAATTGGTCCAGGTCACCGTCCAGCACTTTTTGCGTGGCCGAGGTCTCGTAGTTGGTGCGCAGGTCCTTGATGCGGCTGTTGTCCAGCACATACGAGCGAATCTGGTGGCCCCAGCCCACGTCGGTCTTGGTGTCTTCCAGCTTTTGCTGGGCTTCTTGTTGCTTGCGCAGCTCAAAGTCGTACAGGCGCGAGCGCAGGCGTTTCCACGCCACGTCGCGGTTGCTGTGCTGGCTGCGGCCGTCCTGGCACTGCACCACGATGCCGGTGGGGATGTGCGTCAGACGCACCGCCGAGTCGGTTTTGTTGATGTGCTGACCACCCGCGCCACTGGCACGGAAGGTGTCGGTGCGCACGTCGCTGGGGTTGATCTCAATCTCAATGGAGTCATCCACCTCGGGGTACACAAACACGCTGGCAAACGAGGTGTGGCGCCCGCCCGACGAGTCAAACGGCGACTTGCGCACCAGGCGGTGCACGCCGGTCTCGGTGCGCAGCAGACCAAAGGCGTACTCGCCTTCGACCTTGATGGTGGCGCCCTTGATGCCGGCGGTATCGCCCGCCGTTTCGTCTTCCACGGTGACGGCAAAGCCCTTGCGTTCGGCGTAGCGCACGTATTGGCGCAGCAGCATGCTGGCCCAGTCGCAGGCTTCCGTGCCGCCGGCGCCGGCCTGAATGTCCACAAAGGCATTGAGCGGATCGGCCGGGTTGTTGAACATGCGGCGGAATTCCAGCCCTTCGATGATCTCGGCCAGTTTGGCCGCTTCGGCTTCGATGGTCAGCAGGCCGGCTTCATCGCCGTCTTCCTTGCTCATTTCGAACAGCTCGGTGTTGTCGGCCAACTCGCTGGTCAGGTTGTCCAGGGTCACCACCACGCCATCGAGGGCTTTTTTCTCTTTGCCCAGTTCCTGGGCGCGTTTGGGGTCATTCCAGACCGTGGGGTCTTCGAGGGAGGCGTTGACGGTCCTTAGCCGTTCAGATTTGGCAGGGTAGTCAAAGATACCCCCGTAACTCTTGGGTACGCGCGCTCAGGTCGGAGAGTTGGGTGCCAATGGCGTTGATGCGTTCTGCTTCCATGATGCGGGTCCTGACGGTATGAGTTTCAAATAACCGCTTATTTTCGCATTCAATCCCCACCCGCCAGAAAGCGCGCCATCAAACTCGCCACCCGCTCGGGCTGGTCGTGGTGCAGCATGTGACCGGCGTCTGAAATCAGGGCGATTTCAACCTGAGGCACGGCCTGCAGGCGCTCGCGGTGCTGGGCGCGGTTGTACTGGCCTTTCCACCACGTCGTCATGCTGTCGTCTTCGGCTTCCACCATCAGCACCGGCAGGCTGATGTGGCGAAACACGGCAAGCACCTCGTCCACCCGGTAAAGCTGCGCGTTGACGATTTTGTGCGCGGGGTCGCCCAAGATGGTCCACTGGCCGGGTGCACTCTCTTGCGACCAATGTTGGGCCAGCCAGGCGGCTTTGTCAGGGCTCAGGCGTGGGTTGGTTTTGATGAGGCGCCGGGCCACGCCGTCGACCGAGTCGTAGGTTTTGAGGGCTTTTTCGCCCCGGTTCAGGGCCTTGACCTCGTCCATCCACTTGGCGTAGCGGCCCGGGGCCTGGCTGGGCGCGGTGGCGGGCAGGCCAAAACCTTCCAGGTTGATGAGGCGGCGAATGCGCTCGGGGCGCACCCCGGCGTACATCATGGCTATGTTGCCGCCCATGCTGTGGCCCACCAGGTTCACCTGGCCGTGCGGGGCGTAGTGGTCCAGCAGGCAGTCCAGGTCGGCCAGGTAGTCGGGGTACCAAAAGTGGTCCACATCGCCCGATTCGGTCAGGCCAAAGCCGCGCCAGTCGGGCGCGATCACGTAGTGCTTGTGCGCCAGCGCGTCCACCACAAACTGGTAACTGGCGGCCACATCCATCCAGCCGTGCAGCAGCACCAGCGGAATTTGGTCGGGTGAAGGCTCGCCCCACAAACGAATGTGATATTTGAGCTTGCGTATAGGGACAAACTCGCTACGGGAAAGGCGAAGGGGTTGGTACATTGCAAGGATCATACGGAGACACCCCATGCAAGTCAGTCAGCAAAGTGACCCTTTCCACCTGCCCACCGCCTACCGCCAGTTGCACAGCGAATTTCGCTGGGCGGTGCCGGCGCAGTTCAACATGGCGCACGTGTGCTGCACCCGTTGGGCTGCCGATGCCGCGACATCAAAAAATATAGCTATATATGCTTACGGGACGGGGGCTGAGGCCACTTTTCATACATATTTTGAATTGCAGGCCGAGGCCAACCGGCTGTCCAATGTGCTCACCGTGCTCGGCGTGGGGCGAGGCGACCGGGTGGCCATCGTCATGCCGCAGTGCTTTGAGACCGCCGTGGCTTACGTGGCGGTGATGCAAATGGGCGCGGTGGCCATGCCGCTGTCGATGCTGTTTGGCCCCGAGGCGCTGGCCTTTCGCCTGCACGACAGCGAGGCCGTGGTGGCGCTGGCCGATGCCGCTGCGCTGGCCGGCCTGCAGGCCGTGCGCGACGACTGCCCCTTGCTGGAAAGCGTGCTGGGCGTGGGTTCGCTGGACGCCACCGCCGGCCTGGCCGACATGAACTACGCGGTGGCGCTGGCGCAACAGCCTGCGCACTTCTCCCCGGTGGCCACGCTGGCCGAGGAAGCCGCCGTGCTCATTTACACCAGCGGCACCACGGGCAACCCCAAGGGCGCGCTCATTCCCCACCGTGCGCTCATTGGCAACCTGACCGGCTTTGTGTGCAGCCAGAACTGGTTTGGGTTTGACAGCTTTCATGGCGCCATGGCGCCTGCGGCTGATCACGCCACCAGCGACGCCGTCTTCTGGAGCCCTGCCGACTGGGCCTGGACCGGCGGGCTGATGGACGCGCTGCTGCCCACCCTGTACTTTGGCCGCCCCATCGTGGCCTTTCATGGCCGCTTCAGCCCGCAGGCTGCGCTGGCGTTGATGGAGAAATTTGCCGTCACCCACACGTTTTTGTTTCCCACCGCGCTCAAGGCCATGATGAAGGCCTACCCCGGCCAAGCGCAGAGCACTGTGCGCCAGCAGTTCAAGCTCCAGCTCAAAGCCATCATGAGCGCGGGCGAGGCCGTGGGCGACGCGGTGTTTGACTACTGCCAGCAGCAACTGGGCGTGACGGTGAACGAGATGTTTGGCCAGACCGAGGTCAACTACATCGTCGGTAACTGTGCGGCCCAGTGGTCTCCCAAACCCGGCAGCATGGGCATGGGCTACCCCGGCCACCGCGTGGCGGTGATTGACGAGGCCGGCCATGAATGCCCACCCGGCGTGGCGGGCGAGGTGGCGCTGAACCGCTTTGACGTGCACGGCCAACCCGACCCGATTTTCTTTTTGGGCTACTGGAAAAACGAGGCCGCCACCCGTGACAAATTCACCGGCGACTGGTGCCGCACCGGCGACCTGGCCCAGCGCGACACGGAGGGCTACCTTTGGTACCAGGGCCGCAGCGACGATGTGTTCAAGTCGGCGGGCTACCGCATTGGCCCGGGCGAGATCGAGAACTGTCTGGTCAAGCACCCCGCCGTGCTGAACGCCGCCGTGGTGCCCAAGCCCGACCCGGCGCGTGGGGCGCTGGTCAAGGCTTATGTGGTGCTTGCTCCTGACTTTGTAGCTGCTCGGGCAACACAGACGGGGGCTGGAGGCCAATTTGACTTAAAACTGATTGATGCCTTGCAAACCCATGTCAAAAGCATGCTGGCACCTTATGAATACCCCAAGGAAATTGAGTTTGTGGACAGCCTGCCCATGACCACCACCGGCAAAGTGCAGCGCCGCGTGCTGCGCCTGCAGGAAGAGGCCAGGGCGCATGAGGCACAACCGTTGAAAATAGCGCCATGAAAACAATCCAACTCGGTCAAAGCGACCTGCACGTCACCCCCATTTGCCTGGGCACCATGACCTTTGGTGAGCAGGTTGACGAGCCCACCTCTCACGCCATCCTGGACCGCGCGCTGGCGCGGGGTGTCAACTTTCTGGACACGGCCGAGATGTACGCCGTGCCGCCCCGGGAGGCCACGTTCAACGCCACCGAAATCATCATTGGCAACTGGCTGGCCAAAACCCCGGGCGCCCGCGAGAAGCTGGTCATTGCCACCAAAGTGGCCGGCCCGTCGCGCAACATGCCCTGGATTCGCGGCGGCAGCCCCGACCTGACGGGCTCGGACATCACCGCGGCCTGTGAAGGCAGCTTGCAGCGCCTGCAGACCGACGTGATTGACCTGTACCAGATTCACTGGCCGGTGCGCCATGTGCCCGCGTTTGGCGCGCTGTACTTTGACCCGGCGAATGATGCGCCGGGCACCTCCATCCATGCCCAGCTTGAAGCGCTGAGCACCCTGGTGCAAAGCGGCAAAGTGCGCGCCGTGGGCCTGTCCAACGAAACGCCTTATGGCGTGCACGAGTTTGTGCGCCTGGCCGAGCAATACGGCCTGCCGCGCGTGGCCACCGTGCAAAACCCGTATTGCCTGCTGAACCGCACTGTGGAAAACGGGCTGGACGAGACCATGCACCGCCTGGGCGTCTCCTTGCTGGCCTACTCGCCACTGGCGTTTGGCCTGCTGACCGGCAAGTACGACGCCTCCGGCCTGACCGGCCCGGGCGCCCCGGCCGAGGCGCGCATTGCCAAATACGAGACCACCCGCAAACAGCGCTGGGGCCGGCCTGAGGCGCTGGTGGCGGCGCGCCGCTACAACGCCCTGGCCCGCGAACACGGCCTCACGCCCACGCAACTGGCGCTGGCTTTTTGTTACACCAAATGGCAAGTGGCCAGCACCATCATTGGCGTGACCTCGGTGGCACAACTTGACGAATGCCTGGACGCCTGGGGCACCACGCTGTCCCCCGAACTGTTGGCGCAGATTGACACCATTCGCTGGGAGATACGCGACCCGGCGCAGTGAAATTTTGAGCGTTGCCCACAGGGCTGGTGTGACGCCCGCCCGGTAGGCAATCGGGGGACGGTTTGAGAACTCAGTCCAAGTCATGTTTGCGAGCGTCGAATTCAGTTTTGTCGATCTCGCCACGCGCAAAACGCTCTCTCAATATGGCCATCGCACGGTCCCCGGCCAACCCGTTTTTGGGGCGGCCAACGTACAGCAACCACCCCACGAGAATGGCGGTGCCGACAATGATCAGCCCCCACCAAAGCAGGTGCATGGTGCCAAACATGCCGGCACCGCAACCCCAATTCATCATGTTGTTCCACATGGCAGAAGGTCCTTGTTTGGGTCTTTGCCGAGTGGGTTAGTCACGGCGCAGTTGCTCGCGTTGCTCGGGGGTTAGCACGGCTTCAATGCGCTTGCGCGCGCCAAGCGACAGTTCAAACATTTCTTTTTGCAGGGCCTGCGTTGATGCAAACGCCTTGCGCGCGGCCGCCTCGTCGAGCGGCCCCGGCCCGAAGCTGCCGTGCATGTGATAGCCCTCCTGGTGCATCTTGCCCATGAGCTGCCAATGCGCTGCACGCACGTCTTCCTCAATCTGAGCGATTTGTTTGCGTTGCTCGCTGCTCAGTTTCAGTCGCGCCAATGCATTGCTGCCATAGCCACCCCCCATCATGTTCGGGCCCATGCCATAGCCGTCTGAACCGTAACGCCCCATCATGCCCGACCCCATGCCGTATCCCCCGGCGCCCTCCATCATGCCGGGCCCCATGCCATAGGGCTGGGCGGTGACGGTGCCCGCTAGCAACAGGCCCCAAGCCAGCGTCATCAGTGTGCGTTTCATACCTTCTCCTTCGATTGTCTGAAAGGGTCATCAGCATGCGCGCCGCCTGCGGCTCAGGCTTGATCATTCGCAACGCTCGTTGTCTGGGTTCGATCAAATTTTGCCGGTCGCTAGCGGGAGGCCTTCGCGTGGAAAATGCACGCCTATGGCTAAAAAAGAGCGATTGAGTGAAACCCCGGCAACCCAGTTCCTGAAGCGCCACAAGGTCGCGTTCACGGAACACCCCTATGAGTACCTGGAACACGGCGGTGCCCAGCACAGCGCCCAAGTGCTGGGCTGGGACCCGTTTGCGGTGGTCAAGACGCTCATCATGCAAGACCAGGACGCCAAGCCGCTGGTGGTGCTGATGCACGGCAACCGCAAGGTGTCGACGAAAAACCTGGCGCGTCAGATTGGGGTCAAAAGCGTTGCACCTTGTCTGCCCGAGGTGGCCAATCGGCACAGCGGGTATTGGGTCGGCGGCACCTCGCCCTTTGCCACGCGCCGCGAGATGCCGGTTTTTGTGGAATCCAGCATTCTGGACTTGCCCCAAATTCTGATCAACGGCGGGCG
>CAZLRQ010000135.1:0-7013 GCA_964562035.1 uncultured Rhodoferax sp.
GATATTCACAAAGCGATGGAAGTGTTGCGTGAGGAATTTCATGGTCCGGCGCAATTGGCTTTGCATGGTGTGATGGCTGCGCCCTTTTGGTTGGCGTTGGCTGGTGTTGCGTCGTCCTATTACCTGTACATGGTGAATCCGGCGCTGCCGACGGCCATCAAGGCGCGGGTTCAGCCAATTTACACCTTGCTTGAAAACAAGTACTACCTGGACTGGTTCAATGAGAACGTTTTGGCGCGCGGTGCCCGTGCGATGGGAACTGCTTTGTGGAAAGGTGGCGACCAGGCGATGATTGATGGGGCCTTGGTCAATGGTTCCTGGAAACTGGTGCGCTGGGTATCTGGTGGGGTCAGAAGAATTCAGACCGGTTACTTGTACCACTACGCGCTGGTGATGATTTTGGGTATCTTTGTTCTGATGACGTATTTCGTCTGGCTCAAGTAGGAGAATAATAAAAATGGGTTTGTTGAGCCTGGCTATTTGGACGCCAATATTGTTTGGTGTCGTGCTGCTGGCACTGGGTCGAGACGAGCATGCACGGGTTGTGCGTTGGGTCGCCTTGATTGGTGCAGTTGTTAGTTTCCTCGTGACCTTGCCCTTGTACGAGGGTTTTCAGCTCGGTACTGCTGCGATGCAGTTTGTTGAGAAGTCACCCTGGATTGAACGCTTCAACGTCAATTACCACTTGGGTGTGGACGGCATCTCGTTCTGGTTTGTGCTTTTGACGGCCTTCATCAATATCGTGGTTGTTATTGCGGGTTGGGAAGTGATCACAAAACGCGTCAACCAGTACATGGGTGCGTTTTTGATTTTGAGCGGTTTGATGATTGGCGTGTTCTGCGCGCTTGACGGCTTGCTGTTTTATGTGTTTTTTGAAGCAACCTTGATCCCGATGTACTTGATCATCGGTATTTGGGGTGGTCCCAACAAGATTTATGCGGCGTTCAAGTTTTTCTTGTACACGCTCTTGGGTTCGTTGTTGATGCTGATTGCCTTGATTTTTCTGTACACCCAATCAGGTGGCAGTTTTGATCTGGCGGTCTGGCACAAACTGCCTCTGGCGGGCACCACGCAAACCTTGCTGTTCTTTGCCTTTCTGGCGGCATTTGCGGTCAAGGTTCCGATGTGGCCGGTGCACACCTGGTTGCCCGATGTGCACGTCGAAGCACCGACGGGTGGATCTGCTGTTCTGGCGGCGATCATGCTGAAGCTCGGCGCTTATGGTTTCTTGCGCTTTTCTTTGCCGATTGCTCCTGACGCGGCCCGGGAATGGGCGTGGTTGATGATTGCCTTGTCGTTGATTGCGGTGGTTTACGTCGGGCTGGTGGCGATGGTTCAGCGGGATATGAAAAAGCTGGTGGCTTACTCATCCGTTGCGCACATGGGTTTTGTAACCCTGGGATTCTTTATTTTCAATGACCTGGGTGTTTCCGGTGGTTTGGTCCAGATGATTGCCCATGGCTTCGTCTCGGCGGCGATGTTCTTGTCGATTGGCGTGCTTTACGATCGCGTTCACTCGCGTGAAATTGCAAGTTATGGCGGTGTGGTGAACACCATGCCCAAGTTCACTGCCTTTGCGTTGTTGTTTGCCATGGCAAACTGTGGTTTGCCCGGCACTGCTGGTTTTGTCGGCGAGTGGATGGTGATCTTGGGCGCGGTCAAGGCCAACTTCTGGTTGGGCTTTGCAGCGGCGAGTGCCCTGATTTTCGGTGCTGCGTACACGCTGTGGATGTTCAAGCGGGTTTATTTGGGACCTGTTGCTAACCCCGATGTCAAGGCATTGGTGGACATTAATAGTCGGGAATTTTTGATGTTGGGCTTGCTGGCGATTGCAGTGCTGTACATGGGCGTTTATCCCAAGCCATTCACCGATGTGATGGATACATCGGTTGCCGAGTTGCTCAAGCATGTCGCCATGTCGAAGCTGAACTGATCAGTTCTGAACTGAACACATTGAATTAAGAGACAGAAAATGATCGACAAACTCAGTTGGATTTCGGTGTACCCGGAGATCTTTTTGCTCGTGATGGGCTGCGTGATCGCTTTGTTTGACCTCGGCGTCAAGTCACCCCGTCGTACAGGCACTTATGTGCTGACGCTGCTGACCTTGGCTGCGGTGGCGGCGCTCCAGGCTTTTTACGCCATGGGCGGAATCACCGTCTACGGTTTCGGCAACATGGTGGTCAGTGACCCCATGGGGAATTGGCTCAAGTTTTTTGCCACGGTGGCGGTGATGGTGACGTTGGTCTACGGCCGGCCTTACTCGGCAGACCGCGACATGTTGCGGGGTGGGGAACTGTTCACTCTGAGCGTTTTAGCGCTGCTGGGTATGTTCATCATGATCTCGGGGAACAATTTCCTCGTGATTTATCTGGGTCTGGAGTTGTTGACGCTGTCGAGTTACGCCCTGGTTGCGTTGCGCCGTGACAATGCAACAGCGACTGAGGCGGCCATGAAGTACTTTGTGCTGGGCGCCCTCGCATCCGGTTTCCTCTTATACGGTTTGTCCATGATGTATGGCGCCACGGGCTCCCTGGATGTGACTGAAGTCTTCAAAGCCATCAATTCCGGTGAAATCAAGCATCAGGTTCTCGTCTTCGGTTTGGTGTTTGTGGTCGCCGGCTTGGCTTTCAAGCTGGGGGTTGTGCCATTCCACATGTGGATTCCCGATATTTACCAAGGTGCCCCAACGGCAGTCACTTTGCTGGTCGGCGGTGCGCCCAAGCTGGCAGCCTTTGCGATCTTCATTCGACTGTTGGTCGAAGGCATGTTGCCTTTGGCGTTTGACTGGCAGCAAATGCTGATGGTTTTGGCCGTTGGTTCTTTGTTGATTGGTAACCTGGCTGCGATCGCCCAGACCAACCTCAAACGCATGTTGGCTTTCTCGACCATTTCTCAGATGGGCTTTGTTTTGTTGGGCTTGATGTCGGGCGTCGTTAACGGCAATGTTGAGTCTGCGGCTGGGGCTTACAGCGCATCCATGTTCTACGTGATCTCCTATGTGCTGACTACCTTGGCCAGCTTCGGCGTGATCATGTTGCTGGCCCGTGATGGTTTTGAAAGCGAAGAGATTGCCGACTTTGCGGGATTGAATCAGCGTAGCCCGCTGTATGCGGCTGTCATGGCAATCTGTCTGTTTTCATTGGCAGGTATCCCTCCCATGATTGGCTTTTATGCCAAGTTGTCGGTTCTGCAGTCCTTGGTGGCGTCGGGTCAAACTTTCTACATTGGCTTGGCTGTATTCGCCGTGATGATGTCTTTGATTGGCGCTTTCTACTACCTGCGTGTGGTGAAGGTGATGTATTTTGAAGAGCCAACCTCATCGGCAACCGTTTCCGCACCGCTGGACGTGCGGGTTGTGCTGACCATGAATGGTGCGCTGGTGCTTGTCTTGGGTCTGGTTCCTGGCGGATTGATGACCTTGTGTGCCCAAGCGGTGGTTCAAATGCTGACCACCTGAGCGGTCACACGTTAGCCCCGCATGTCTCATTCTTTTTCAATTTGGCTGGTGGTGTTGGTTGCCGTGACGTTGGCCAATTTGCCTTTTCTCAGCCATCGTTTGTTTGCTGTGCTTCCGCTGAAGCAGCCCAAGTCGCTAGGACTACGTCTGTTGGAGTTGGTTGTTTTTTACTTGCTGGCGGGTAGTTTGGGTTTGCTACTTGAACAGCGTGCGGGTCAAATTGCGCCTCAGACATGGGAGTTTTATGCGATCACAGCGACCTTGTTTTTGACCTTCGCATTTCCGGGCTTCGTTTTCCGCTATTTGCTCAAGCACCACGACTGACGACTGGGTTCTGCCATGGGTGACCAGCATCTGATTGAAGAAAAAATCTCTGGCGAATCAGTTTTTAAGGGCAGCTTGCTTCACGTATTTCGCGATGTGGTCAAGATGCCCAGCGCGAAGATGACCACACGGGAGTACGTGGTGCATCCCGGTGCCGTCATGGTTATCCCCCTGCATGAAGATCCGCAGGGGAATTTGCAACTGATTCTGGAGCGGCAATTTCGCTACCCCATGGGGCAAGTGATGACGGAATTCCCCGCTGGAAAGCTGGATGCCGGCGAGCTGACTTTGTCCTGTGCCAAGCGGGAATTGCTTGAAGAAACGGGATATTCGGCTGCGCAGTGGGCTCGGGCTGGGGTCTTGCACCCGGTTATTTCTTACTCCACAGAATTTATCGAAATCTGGTTTGCGCGGGGTCTGACCTTGGGTCAACGACAACTCGATGCCGATGAATTTCTTGATGTCTTCATGGTCTCTGTGCCAGATTTTTTTGAGTGCTGCCGTGATGGCCGCATCACCGATGCCAAGACGTTGGCGGGCGCTCTTTGGCTGCAAAATTACCTGTCGGGCGCTTGGACGCTCGATTGGCAAGTGGTTTGAGCAAGCTGCGCTGGGTTTGTTCCGCTTGTGAAAGTTCTTGATCTTCAATGCGCGCAGCGCCATGTCTTTGAAGGTTGGTTTGCTTCTGAAGACGATTTTCTGAGTCAGTGTGACCGTGCTCTGGTAACTTGCCCTGTGTGTGCGGACGCGAGGATCACCAAGATGCTGAGTGCGCCGAGGCTGAATCTGATGGCCAGCCGCAGTTCGTCGACGCCACCGTCTACAAATGAGCCCGATAGCGTTGCTGATTCAGTCGCCCAGGCGGCGTGGATGGTCTTGGCGCGTCACGTCATTGAACATACCGATGATGTGGGCACTCAGTTTGCTGAAGAGGCCCGCAGAATTCATTACGGCGAGGTTCAATCCCGTGCAATCCGGGGTCAGGCGTCGCCAGCGCAGACTGCGTCGTTGATTGAAGAGGGTATTGCGGTCGTCCCACTGCTCTTGCCTGAAGTATTCAAGGGGCAGTTGCAGTAGGGCGGTTGCTTCAACGCAGTGCTGCGGCCCGCTTGTCAAGGGTACAAGCCACGTAACTCCCGGGCATGCAGGATGCGCTTGCAAGCCACAATGAAGGTGGCGGTGCGCAGACTCACCTGATGGGTCTGCGCCACGTCCCACACACCCGCGAAAGCCTCTTTCATGATTCGGACCAACCGGGCGTTGATTTCTTCCTCGCTCCAGAAAAAGCTCGAAAAGTCTTGAACCCACTCAAAGTAGCTGACGGTGACGCCACCTGCGTTGGCAATCACATCCGGCAGCACCAGCACATTGCGCTCCTGCAAGATGTCGTCCGCCTCTGGCGTGGTCGGACCATTGGCGCCCTCAATCACCATGCGTGCCTTGATTCGACCGGCATTGGCGGCCGTGATTTGCTGTTCCAGCGCGGCTGGAATCAGAATGTCACAGTCCACATCCCAGAACTGGTCGTTGGGCAAAACTTCTGCGTGCTCAAACCCCGCCACGGTACCCGCCGTCGCCACATGGGCTAACAGCGCCGGTACGTCCAGGCCCGCTTCCCGGTAGATGGTGCCGCCGTGGTCCTGGACAGCGACGACACGGGCACCTGCCTGTGAAAAGAGTTTTCCCGCCACGCCACCCACATTGCCAAACCCTTGCACCGCCACCCGAGCCGTTTCGATGTCCAGGCCGATGTGCCGTGCGGCTTCGCTGCCCACCGTGAACACACCGCGGCCTGTGGCGTCTCGGCGCCCCAGTGAACCGCCCAGGTCAACCGGCTTGCCGGTGACCACGCCCGTGGCCGTCGACCCTTCATTCATGGAGTAGGTGTCCATCATCCAGGCCATGACTTGCTCGTTGGTGTTCACGTCGGGGGCTGGGATGTCCTTGGTTGGTCCGATGATGATGCCGATCTCGCTGGTGTAGCGGCGGGTGATTCGTTCCAACTCTCCGCGTGACAGCGTTTTGGGGTCGACCCGGATGCCGCCCTTGGCGCCACCAAATGGCACGTTGACGGCGGCATTTTTAATGGACATCCAAGCAGACAAGGCCATGACTTCGGACAACGTGACATCCTGGTGAAAGCGTACACCGCCTTTGCCCGGGCCGCGTGAGGTGTTGTGCTGGACCCGGTAGCCTTCAAAGTGGGCCACGGTGCCGTTGTCTAGCTGGATGGGCACATCCACAATCAGCGCCCGCTTGGGGCGCTTCAGGGTTTCAGCCCAGCGCGCAAGGTGGCCCAAATAAGGCACCACACGGTCCACTTGCTGAAGGTAAATGCCCCACGGCCCCAGCTTTTCAGCCTGCAAGTACGAGGGCAGCGCATGCGCCAAAGTGGCGCCGGCAGGGGTGATTCCAGGGGGATGAGCGTTGGGGAGCGACATGGATTTCCTTGTTGATGAGATCAAGGTCCGTACTGTAGGTGCCCCGTTTGACCCTGTCTAAGGCCAAGTTTTGTTTGAACTATGCAAAAAATTAATAATGTCTAGGATGCATTGGCGAGCCTCAAGCGCGCACGTTGACGATGCGTCCCGTGGTCTGCCCTTGGGTGTTTTGCATGGGATAGGGTGGGGTGCTGGTCTGCAAAGGGTTGACGCCGGTCCCACGCAGGGCTGCCGAACGTTGGTACAGGTCGACCAGCAGCGCTTGATTTTCAGGCTGAAGCCCCGACGGGCTGGGCTTGCGCTTGGCTTGGTAGGTGGGGTCGGTGGCGGCGCTGCTGGTGGTCAGCGCACGCACCCTGCCTTGACTGCGCTGGGCTTCACTTTCTGCGTCGTCGGCTTGGGCCCGCAAATCCTGGGCCTTGGATTCTGCTTGCTCTGCCTCGCGGCGGGCCTGCTGCAAGCGGGTGCTGCTTAAGCTGGCCTGGAGCGAGGGTGTGGCGCTGTTGGTGGCGGTGATCGCAACCATGGTGACTTCACCACGTTGGCCGTTACGCGGTCACGTTGAGCAGTCTGCCGGTGGCCTGGCCCTGGGTGTTGATGACCGGGCCGGGTTGCGGCTGGTTGGCCGCCTTGACCTCTGACTGCTGTTGTTCTGCCCGGCGTTGTTCGGTCTGCTGGGTTTGTTCCGTGCGCATGGTCCGCTGCGCGGCGGCAACAGACATTGAATTGGCTGACGACACATCCATGGTGATCTCCGTTGAGTGATTTTCCAGTTTAAAAGCAAATTC
>CAZLRQ010000136.1:0-6859 GCA_964562035.1 uncultured Rhodoferax sp.
CGGCATGGGCAACGACGGCCTTTACCGACTGTCTGACACGCAAGCGCAGGAAATTCTGCAAATGCGTCTGCAGCGCCTGACTGGGCTGGAGCAAGACAAGATCGTGGCGGAGTACAAAGAGGTGATGGCCGAGATTGACGACCTGCTCGACATTCTGGCTCGCCCTGAGCGCGTCTCGACCATCATCAGCGAAGAACTGACCATCATCAAAACCGAGTTTGGTCAAACCAAATTGGGCGCACGCCGCAGCTTGGTAGAGCATAGCTCGTTCGACCTGAGCACGGAAGACCTGATCACCCCCACCGACATGGTGGTGACGATGAGCCACACCGGCTACATCAAGAGCCAGCCCTTGAGCGAATACCGGGCGCAAAAACGCGGTGGCCGCGGCAAGCAGGCCACAGCGACCAAGGACGACGATTGGGTCGACCAGCTTTTTGTGGCGAACACCCACGATTACATCCTGTGCTTCAGCAACCGCGGCCGCCTGTATTGGCTCAAGGTCTGGGAAGTGCCACAAGGCTCCCGCGGCTCCCGGGGGCGCCCGATTGTCAATATGTTCCCGCTGCAAGACGGCGAGAAAATCACGGTTGTGTTGCCCCTGACGGGCGAGAAGCGCACCTTCCCGGCCGACCAGTACGTGTTCATGGGCACCAGCATGGGCACGGTCAAAAAGACCGCTCTGAATGAATTCAGCAACCCCCGCAAGGCCGGCATCATTGCCGTGGACTTGGACGAAGGCGACTTTTTGATCGGTGCCTCGCTGACCGATGGCTCTCATGATGTGATGCTGTTCAGCGACGGCGGCAAAGCGGTGCGCTTTGACGAAAACGACGTGCGCCCCATGGGCCGTCAGGCCCGCGGCGTGCGCGGCATGATGCTTGACGAAGGCCAGAGCGTGATTGCCATGCTGGTGGCCGAAGACGAGCAGCAAAGTGTGCTGACCGCCACCCAAAACGGCTACGGCAAGCGCACCAGCATCACCGAATACACCCGCCACGGCCGCGGCACCAAGGGCATGATTGCCATCCAGCAGTCCGAGCGCAACGGTAAAGTGGTTGCCGCCACCTTGGTGCATGCCGACGACGAAATCATGCTGATCACCGACAAGGGCGTGTTGGTACGCACCCGGGTCAGCGAAATCCGCGAACTCGGTCGGGCAACCCAGGGCGTCACGTTGATTGGGCTGGACGAAGGCTCCAAGCTGAGCGGCTTGCAACGCATTGTTGAGAACGACGCGATTCCTTTGGCCGACGAGGTCGCAGATCACAACGAAGCCGGTGACGACACCGCCGAGTAAACGCTATATTTTAAATAGCTAGAGGTGCTTTAACCATAAGGGCCAGAGGCCAATTTGGCTTATAAATCGCATGACGAACCGACCTTTTAACTTCTCCGCCGGACCGGCGGCCATGCCGCAAGAAGTGCTGACCGAGGCTGCGGCCGAGATGCTGGACTGGCATGGCAGTGGCATGAGCGTGATGGAAATGAGCCACCGGGGCAAAGAGTTCATTTCCATTTACGAACAGGCGCAAGCTGACTTGCGTGAGTTGCTGGCGGTGCCGGATAACTTTCAAATTTTGTTCATGCAAGGCGGTGGTCTGGCTGAAAACGCCATCGTGCCGCTGAACCTGTCGCAAGGCGGAACCGCAGACTTTGTCGTCACGGGCAGCTGGAGCCAGAAGTCGCTGCAAGAGGCGCGCCGGTACTGCACCGTTAACACCGCCGCCAGCAATGCCGCCGCCGGCCACACCAGCCTGCCCGCCCCTGCCAGTTGGCAGTTAAGCCGTGATGCCAAATATGTGCATATTTGCACCAACGAGACGATCAATGGCGTGGAGTACCACGCCTTGCCTGACCTCAAGGCCTTGGGCAGTGACGCACCGCTGGTGATTGACTTTTCGTCCCATGTGGCCTCGCGCCCGGTGGACTGGTCCAAACTGGGCCTGGCATTTGGCGGCGCGCAAAAAAACCTGGGCCCTGCAGGGCTGACGCTGGTAGTGGTGCGTGACGACCTGCTGGGCCATGCCCTGCCCGCCTGCCCCAGCGCTTTTGACTACAAGACCGTGGCGGCCAACCAGTCGATGTACAACACGCCGCCAACTTATTCGATTTACGTCGCCGGATTGGTGTTTCAGTGGCTCAAGCGCCAAGGCGGCATGGCCGCCATGGAAGCCCGCAACCTGGCCAAAGCCGAGCTGCTGTACAGCGCCATTGACAGCTCGCAGCTTTATGAGAACAAGGTGGCGATGAACTGCCGCTCCCGCATGAACGTGCCTTTTTTCCTGCGCGACGAGCGCTTGAATGAGGCCTTTTTGACCGGTGCACGCGCCCACGGCCTGCTGCAACTCAAAGGCCACAAGTCGGTGGGTGGCATGCGCGCCAGCATCTACAACGCCATGCCGATCGAGGGCGTGCAAGCCTTGGTCGACTACATGCGCGACTTTGAGAAAACCCGCAGCTGACCCCACCGGTCTCATCCCCTTGCCTTTGAAAAGTTTGACTGATGGCCAAAACGCTTCCCGAACTGCGCACGCTGATTGACGCCCTGGACCAGGAACTGCTGGCCCTTCTGAACCAACGTGCCGCGCTGGCGCATGAGGTGGGCGAGGTGAAAAAGATTGATGGTTCGCCGATTTTTCGACCCGACCGGGAAACCCAGGTCATCACCCACTTGCAAGCGGCCAACCCTGGCCCGCTCAAAGGCAGCAGCGTCGCCGTCATCTGGCGCGAAATCATGTCGGCCTGCCGCGCGCTGGAAGCCGCGCAGCGCGTGGCCTACCTGGGCCCGGCCGGCACTTTCAGCGAACAAGCGGCATTGCAGTTTTTTGGCTCCAGCATTGAGCACGTGCCCTGCGTGAGCATTGATGAAGTGTTTCGCGCCACGGCTGCCGGCAGTGCCGAGTTTGGCGTGGTGCCGATTGAAAACTCGACCGAGGGCATGGTGTCCCGCTCGCTCGATTTGCTGTTGAACTCTCCGTTGCACATCGTCGGCGAAACCAGCTTTCTGGTGCGCCACAACCTGCTGCGCCTGAGCCCGTCGCTGGAGGGCATCGAGGTGGTTTATGCCCATCCGCAGGCCTTGGCACAGTGCCAGGATTGGCTCACCACCCACTTGCCCCATGCCGAGCGGCGTGCCGCCGCCAGCAACGCCGAGGGCGCGCGACTGGCCGCCGGCAACCCCACCTGGGCTGGGATTGCCAGCGAGCGGGCGGGCAGCGAATTTGGGCTCCATGTGGTGTCGCACGCGATTCAGGACGACGCCTTCAACCGCACCCGCTTTGCGGTGGTTTGCCTGCCGCAGACCCTGCCTGCGCCTGCCGCCACGGGCAAAGATTGCGTGAGCATGATTGTCTCGGTGCCCAACCAGCCGGGTGCCGTGCATGACTTGCTGGTGCCACTCAAGGCCCATGGCGTGTCCATGAGCCGGTTTGAGTCGCGCCCCGCCCGCTCGGGGCAGTGGGACTATTACTTTTACATTGACATCCAAGGCCACCCGTCGCAGCCCCACGTAGCCGCTGCACTCAAGGAACTGCAAAGCTTGTGTGCCTTCTACAAGGTGCTGGGCACCTACCCTGTTGCCGAATGAAAACATTGACGCCAAGGAAACAGCATGTTTGAACAACTCGGGCTCATTGGTTGCGGCCTGATGGGCGGTTCTTTTGCCCTGGCGCTCAAGCGCGCTGGCCTGGTCAAGCGCGTGGTGGGTTACAGCAAATCGCCCTCCACCACGGACCGGGCCCGTCAACTCGGCGTGATCGATGTTGAAGCACCCTCCGCACTGCTGGCGGTCTCCGGTGCTGACATTGTGCTGATTGCCGTGCCGGTGGCGGCGACCGAGGCCACCTTCAAGGCCATCAAGCATCTGGTGACGCCTGACATGCTGGTGATGGACGTGGGCTCGACCAAGCGCGATGTGATCGATGCCGGACGGCGTGCGCTGCGCGAGCAAATTGGCTCGTTCGTGCCAGCCCACCCGATTGCAGGCCGAGAGGTTTCAGGGGTGGAACACGCCGATCCTGACCTGTACACCGGCAAACAAGTGATTCTTACCCCGATCGAGCGCACGCTCCCGGTGCAGGTGCAACAAGCGGTTGACGTGTGGTCGGCCATTGGTTGCCGCGTGGTCAAGATGTCACCCGAGGCCCATGATGCGGCCTTTGCGGCCGTCAGCCACCTGCCGCATCTGCTCGCTTTTGCCTTGATGAACGCCATCTCTGGTCAACCACAAGGCAAAGACTTTTTGTCCCTGGCGGGCCCCGGCTTTCGCGACTTCTCCCGTATCGCGGCGAGCGATGCCAAGGTTTGGCGCGACATCATGCTGGCCAACCGGGAAGAACTCCTGACCCAGACCAAAATTTTCCAGCGCAATCTGCAGGCGCTCGAACTCATGATCTCCAGCGGTAACGGCGAGGCCCTGGAAGGCCTGATCGAACAAGCCAGCCTGACCCGCGCCAATTGGCGCATGGCACAGCATCAAAAATAATGTTTTCGACTCATTTCCTTGACATCCCCCCACTGAGCAGCGCGGCTGGCACCATCGTGCTGCCGGGCTCCAAAAGCATTTCCAACCGGGTGCTGTTGCTGTCAGCCCTGAGCCAAGGCACCACCACCCTGCATGAACTGCTGGACTCGGACGACACCCGCATCATGCTGGCGGCGCTGAAGCAACTGGGTTGCGGCATTCGGCAGAGTGGCAACACCGTCGAAATTGAGGGCTTGGGTGGCCAGATCACCCAACGCAAGGCGGCGCTTTTCATGGGCAACGCGGGGACCGCCATCCGTCCATTAACGGCAGCCTTGGCCGTCATCGGCGGTGACTATACGTTGAGCGGTGTCCCTCGCATGCACGAGCGCCCGATTGGTGACTTGGTGGACGCCCTGCGTCAACTGGGTTGCCAGATTGATTACTTGGGGCAGGACGGTTACCCCCCGCTGCGCATTGGTGAACCGAGCCTGTCATTGAACGCGCCCATCCGGGTGCGTGGCGATGTGTCGAGTCAGTTTTTGACCGCGCTGCTGATGTCGCTGCCTCTGGTGGCGAAGCAAGACATCGTGATCGACGTGGTGGGGGAGCTGATTTCACGCCCCTACATTGAAATCACCCTGAACCTGCTGGCGCGCTTTGGCATTGCCGTGGTGCGGGATGGGTGGCAAAAATTCACCATTCCAGCAGGCAGCCAGTTCACATCCCCTGGCGTGCTGCATGTGGAGGCAGACGCTTCTTCTGCTAGCTACTTCATAGCACTAGGGGCAATAGCGACGGGGGCTAGAGGCCAAAAAGGCCTAAGAATTGAAGGCGTGGGTGCCGAATCGATCCAAGGCGATATCCGTTTCGTTGAAGCAGCGCAAATGATGGGTGCCCAAGTTACCAGCGGCCCGAACTGGCTGGAAGTGTCGCGCGGCAGTTGGCCGCTCAAGGCCATTGAGTTGGACTGCAACCATATTCCCGACGCGGCCATGACGCTTGCCGTGATGGCCTTGTACGCGCAAGGCACCACCACGTTGAGCAATATTGCCAGTTGGCGCGTCAAGGAAACCGACCGCATTGCCGCCATGGCCAATGAGTTACGCAAGCTGGGCGCCACGGTTGAAGAGGGTGCGGACTACATTCGAGTTACCCCCCCTGCCATGCCCACCGACTGGCGGGCCGCCAGCATCCACACTTACGACGACCACCGCGTGGCCATGTGTTTTTCACTGGCCGCCTTCAACCCTGCCAGGTTGCCGGTGCGCATTGAAGACCCCAAATGTGTCGCCAAGACCTTTCCGGACTACTTTGAAGCGCTTTTCTCGCTAGTGCAGACCCCGCAGAGCAGCATTCCGGTGATTTGCGTCGATGGCCCTACCGCCTCGGGCAAAGGCACTTTGGCTGCCGTGCTGGCCAAAGAACTGGGCTACCACTTTCTCGATTCAGGCTCGCTGTACCGAATCACCGCGCTGGCGGCACTGCAACAGGGCTTGACGCTGGACCCGGCGCACGCCGAGGCCATCGCCGCCTTGGTCCGCCAGGCGACGATCGAGTTCCACGAGGGCCGTGTGCTGCTCAATGGCGCGGACGTGAGTGACGTCATCCGCACCGAAGAGGCGGGCATGAACGCCTCCAAAGTGTCCACACTGCCCGAAGTGCGGCAGGCGCTGATTGATCTGCAGCATGGGTTTCAACAACTGCCGGGCCTGGTGGCCGACGGGCGGGACATGGGCACGGTGATCTTCCCGGCCGCGCCGCTCAAGGTGTTTTTGACCGCGAGCGCCGAGCGCCGCGCCGAGCGCCGCTACAAGCAGTTGATTTCAAAGGGTGTATCCACTACACTCGACAGTCTTCGCGCCGACTTGGAAGCGCGCGACGCACGGGACTCCTCCCGCAGCGTTGCACCTCTCAAGCCTGCTCAAGATGCTTTGCTGCTAGACAACTCGGATTTGACGGTTGAAAAATCGGTCACCCAAGTGTTGGACTGGTGGCAAAGCAAGCAGCCATTCAGGGCAACCTGAGCGGCTAAAACGCAAAAGTAAATCACTTTTGCACCGGCCCTCACCAGCCTTCTCGCGCTGCCCAAGCGCATTGCTGGTGTGGTTCAACAAACTAACCCGCGGAACCCTCCGCATTAAAAATGTCCGAATCTTTTGCCGCCCTATTTGAAGAGTCGCTGACACGCACCGAAATGCGTCCAGGCGAAGTGATCACTGCTGAAGTGGTTCGTATCGAGCACAGCTTTGTCGTTGTGAACGCTGGCCTCAAGTCTGAAGCCTACGTGCCGCTCGAAGAATTCAAGAGTGACAAGGGCGAAATCGAAGTGCAAGTTGGCGACTTCGTGTCGGTGGCCATTGGCTCCATCGAAAACGGCTACGGCGACACCAT
>CAZLRQ010000137.1:0-6851 GCA_964562035.1 uncultured Rhodoferax sp.
CGATGTCAAAGCCTTTGCCGCCAAGGTGGCGCAAGAGCACGGCGTGGACGTGAAGATAGAAATGGTCTCCAGCTACAACGCGATCGCCTTCCACGACGACTGCGTAGACGCCGTGGGCCGCGCTGCCAAAAAGCTGGGCTACTCCAACATGCCCGCCGTCTCAGGCGCCGGCCACGACGCGGTCTACATGGCCAAGCTGGCGCCCACGGGCATGATCTTCATTCCGTGCAAAGACGGCATCAGCCACAACGAGATTGAAGACGCCAAGCCCGAGCACCTGGCCGCCGGCTGCAATGTGCTGCTGCACGCCATGCTGGAGCGCGCTGGCACGTGAGGCGCATGAATTTTTAAGCCAAATTGGCCTCTAGCCCTTACCTACGTTGCCTGAGCAGCTATATATTTTGCAGCTCAATTCACCAGGGAATTGACCCAACCCATTCATAAGTGAGCACGCAAGAAAGCAACACTGCACGAAAAACCCTTTAGATTAAATGGCTTTTTGGCGATAATCTCGCCACAAAAAAAGCTGTTGTGTACCTGCGAGCACGGCGCTTAACCCGAGTTCAGCCTGCCATGTCCACCACCCCCGGCCCCCTCTTTGCTGCCCTGTTTCAGCATCTCCCTGATGGCGTCTTTCTGATTGACCCCCAGACCTCCAACATTCTGGACTGCAATGACGCCGCCCTGCTGCAAGTGGGCCTGGCGCGCGCCGAGGTGCTGGACCACTCGGTGCTCAGCCTGCAAAAAGACGTGGTGGGCATCGAGCAATGGGCCAGCATTGCGCAAGCCATTCGGGGCTCGGACAACTTTGTGTTCGTGGGTCAGCACCGCCACAAGAGTGGTGCCGAGGTGCCGGTCGAGGTCAGCACCAGCCACTTTCACCACGCGGGGCGCGAATATTTTGTGTCGATTGCGCGCAACATCACCCAGCGGCTGGCGCTGGAGCGCGACCTGCACACCCGGGATGCCCAGTTGCGCTTTGCACTGACCGAAGCCTCGGACGGGCTGTGGGACTGGAACCTGCTCACCAACGAGGTGTTTTTCAGCCCCCAGCTCATGCGCATGCTGGGCTACGGGCCCCAGGAAATGAGCCCCACGCTGGACACCTGGACCGGCAACCTGCACCCCGACGACGCGCCCTGGGTGCGCAGCGCCATTGACGAGCACCTGCAAGGCTCGCGCGAACGCTACGAGGCCGAGTACCGCCTGCGCAACCGCAATGGCCACTACCTGTGGGTGCATGACCGGGGCCGCGTGTGCGAGCGTGACGCCCAAGGCCGCCCGACCCGCGTGGTGGGCATGGTGCACAACATCACTGACCGCAAAAACACGGAACTGACGCTGCAAAATCTCGCCTCGCATGACCCGCTGACGGGCCTGCTGAACCGGCGTGAGTGCCAACGGGTCTTGAGCCAGCAACTGGCCCTGTGCCGCCGGCTGGCAGTCCCGCTGGGCCTGTGCTTTTTTGACCTGGACCACTTCAAGTCGGTCAACGACCAGTTCGGCCACACCGCGGGGGACCAGGTGCTGCAACACGTGGCACAAGTCATCGGCCAGCAGGTGCGCAGCACCGACTACCTGTTCCGCTGGGGCGGTGAGGAGTTCTTGCTGGTCTGCACCGACACCTCGCTAGACGACCTGCTGGGCCTGGCCGAGAAGCTGCGCCTGAGCGTGCAAAACATCGTCTGGCCGGACACTTGCGCCCATGGGCCGGTGACCTGCAGCTTTGGCGTGGCCTGCTTTCCCGGGCACGCAGACGATGCCGAGGCGCTGTTCATCGCCGCCGACACCGCGCTGTACCGCGCCAAGGCCAACGGGCGCAACCGGGTAGAGCGCGCCCCGGTGGTGGCAGCGCCAGCGTCGATGGTGGTCACCTATATACCGGATGACCTTCTAGCCCAATAGCAGACAGCACAAGCAGCTATGCTTTGGGTAGCAAACAACCCGGAGCCCACCCCATGCTTGACCTGCTGATCCAGAACGCCACCCTGCCCGACGGGCGCCGCGAGATGTCGATTGCCGTGCGCGACGGCAAGATTGTGGAAGTCAGCGCCGGCCTGACGGCACCCGCACAGGCGGTGCTTGACGCGCAAGGCCTGCTGCTCAGCCCGCCCTTTGTGGACGCCCACTTTCACATGGACGCCACACTCAGCTACGGCCTGCCGCGCGTCAACCAGAGCGGCACCTTGCTGGAAGGCATTGCGCTGTGGGGCGAACTCAAACCCCTGCTCACGCAAGAGGCGCTGATTGAGCGCGCCATGGCCTACTGCGACTGGGCCGTGGCCAAGGGCCTGCTGGCCATTCGCACCCATGTGGATGTGTGCGACCCGCGCCTGCTGGCGGTGGAGGCGCTGCTGGAAGTGAAACGCCGCGTGGCGCCCTACCTGCACCTGGAACTGGTGGCGTTCCCGCAAGACGGTGTGCTGCGCGGCCCGCTGGGGCCGCAGCAGCACCTGGACAACCTGAAACGCGCCCTCGCTATGGGCGTGGACGTGGTGGGCGGCATTCCCCACTTTGAGCGCACTTCTGCGCACGGCGCTTTGAGCGTCAAGCTGCTGTGCGAGCTGGCCGCCGAACAGGGCAAGCGCGTGGACATGCACTGCGACGAGTCCGACGACCCGCACTCGCGCCATGTGGAAACCCTGGCCTTTGAGACCCAGCGCCTGGGGCTGCAAGGCCGCGTCACCGGCTCGCACCTGACCAGCATGCACAGCATGGACAACTACTACGTGAGCAAACTGCTGCCGCTGATGGCGGAGGCGCAACTGCAGGTGGTGGCCAACCCGCTCATCAACATCACCCTGCAAGGCCGCCACGACAGCTACCCCAAACGCCGCGGCATGACGCGCGTGCCCGAGCTGCTGGCCGCCGGCATCAACGTGGCCTTTGGCCATGACTGCGTGATGGACCCCTGGTATTCATTGGGCAGCGGCGACATGCTGGAGGTGGCCCACATGGGCCTGCATGTGGCGCAAATGACCAGCCAGGCCGCCATGCGCCAGTGCTTTGACGCGGTGACCGTCAATCCGGCCAGGATTTTGGGGCTGCAGGGCTACGGCCTGGACGCGGGTTGCCACGCCGACTTTGTGCTGCTGCAAGCGCGTGACCCGGTCGAGGCGCTGCGCCTGCGCGCCACGCGGCTCAAAGTGTTCAGGCGCGGTCAGTTGCTGGCCGAGACGCCAGCCGCCACCAGCCAGCTGCATGTGAACGGGCGGCCGGGGCAGACGGCCTGGATGGCGTGAGGCAAGCCGAGCCCCAAAATTTAAGCCTTTTAGGCCTCTAGCCCTTATGCAGCATACGTTAGTAGCTATCTATTCAATAGCTACCAACATGGCCTGTCACTGCTCGGCAAACGCCCGCTCAATGACAAAGTCGCCCGGCTTGGTGGTGTTGCCCTCCATGAAACCGCGCTTTTCCAGCATGTGCTTCAGGTCGCGCAGCATGGCAGGGCTGCCGCACAACATGACGCGGTCGGTGGCGGGGTCGAGCTTGGGCAGGCCCAGGTCGGCTTCAAGCTTGCCGGTCTCCAGCAAATCGGTCATGCGGCCCTGGTTACGGAACGGCTCACGGGTGACGGTGGGGTAGTACAGCAACTGCTCGGTCACCATCTCGCCCAGAAACTCATGGTTGGGCAGTTCGTGCATGAAGTAGTCGTGGTAAGCCAGCTCAGCCACCTCGCGCACGCCATGCACCAGCACCACTTTCTCGAACTTCTCGTAGGTGGCCGGGTCACGCGCCACGCTCAGGAACGGCGCCACGCCGGTGCCGGTGCCCAGCAGGTACAGGTTTTTGCCGGGCAGGAGGTAGTCAATCAGGAGCGTGCCGGTGGGCTTTTTGCCCACCACGATCTTGTCGCCCACCTTGATGTGCTGCAGCTTGGAAGTGAGCGGGCCGTCTTGCACCTTGATGCTCAAAAACTCCAGGTGCTCTTCGTAGTTGGGGCTGACGATGCTGTAGGCGCGCAGCAGCGGTTTGCCGTTGTCCTGGCGCAGGCCGATCATGGTGAAATGGCCGTTGGAGAAGCGCAAGGCCGTGTCCCGGGTGGTGGTGAAGCTGAACAGGCGGTCGGTCCAGTGGTGGACGCTTAATACGGTTTCTTCGAGAAATGCGCTCATGGCGGGCCTTGCAGTAAGTCAAAAAGGGGGCTGGGGGAAACCCTTGAGTGTAAAACCTCGGGCCATCGCCTGAATTTATGGGTATCAGCTCAATGCTGCGCGGCGAGCTTGGTGCCGGCCAGTTCAACCTGCACACGCCGGTTGGGCAACAGGCAGGCCTGAAGCTCAACCGGCTTTTTGAACTGACGCTCACAGGCCTCAACCTGTTCACGGTCGCCCCGGGCGTCAATAGCCACCGAAGACACCACCAACCCTTGCGCAGCCAACAGGTCGCGCACGGTGTTGACCCGCTTTTGCGAGAGCTGCTGGTTGTAGGCACTGTTGCCGGTGCTGTTGAGCCGGTCGGCGTGGCCCACCAGGCTCAGGGTTTTGATGGTGATGCCTTCAAGCTTGGCCCGGGCCACCAGCAAGTCGAGCTCGGCGCGACTGTCAGGGCGAATGTGCGAAGCGCTGTACTGGTCAAAGTCAAACAGCACCCGGGCTTGCAGCGCCACGGGCTGCGGCGGCACCGGCATCACTACTATTTTAGGAGCTACTGTGGCAGGTGCACATTGGGCTACAAGCTGATTTGCCTCTGAAACCAGTTCTTCGGCAATCTGCACATAGGGCTTGGCATGGCGCCACTGCTGTTGGTTGTGTTCGTTGCCGGCGTGCACCAGCTCGACTTCGGCGCACGCCACCTGCTGCGCGGCGCACTGGAAGCCGGCGTGCTGCTTGAGCACGTCGGTGCGCGCCCAGAGGTCGGGGCGCAGGCGGGCGGCGGCGTTGACCAGCGGGGTGTCCAGGGGCAAGGGGGTGGCCTTGTTTTCCAGGGCTACGATGAGTTTTTCAGACTCGGTCATAGCGGCCTGGGGGAAGGCGCTGCGGTCATTGCGGGTGTACTCGTGCAGTGACACGTCCAGCCAGCATTGCGCCTTGCTGAGGTGGTAGTCACGCACCGGCACACCGCGTTCGTTCAACTGGTGCAGGCGGCCCTGCAAACCTTTAAACGCATCATGGTCAGCCTGGATGGCCTGATCCGAGATGCGCTCTTTCGCGGGTGTCAGTTGGGTCACTGCGGGTTGAACGGCGGCCGTTTGGGCCAGGGCCGCCGTGGTGCTGCACAACACAAGCGCGGCCAGGGAGGGGAGTAGTTTTTTCATGTTGAATGCGTCCGTCAAGGGCTTAGCGGTCAAGTGTTCGGTTGATGGCGGCGTTGTTGCTGGCAAACAGGTTTTGGTCAAATTTAAAGCGCAGCCGCAGGTAAACGCCCTCGCGGGTGTACTCGTAGCCCGACAAATCGCGGTCCGCCGCAAAGCCCGCGTGGTTGTAGCCCACCGACAGCCACAAGTTTTGCTTGAGCAGGTAACCGGCCTCCAGGCCCAAGGCATGCTGGCGCGCACCATATTGCCCAAACTGCACCGCGCCCATGAGGCCCAGGTCCCAGTTTTCGGTCACGTCATACACCACGCGCCCGGACAGCAGTTGCGCCCGAAAGCTGCTTTGCACACCGCCCTCGAACTGGTCTTTTTGCCACTTGGCTGCAGTGCGCCCGGTCAGCCACCAGGGGCGCGAGGGGTGCCAGTCAGCATGCAGCGACACGATGTGGGCTTTGCTGTCGAGCGTGCCAACTGCGGCGTTGCTGGCGTCTTGCTCGGTCTTGTACTCGTACTTGGCCAGGGCGTTGATGCGATTGGTGTCCGTGTCGCGGTAGGCCACGCCCAACTGCACGCGGTCCTGAAACACATCGCCCCGGGCGTCGTATTGGGTTTGCAGCAGGTAGTTGCGCGCCAAAAAGGTCCAGTCACGGTCCAGCTTGCGGGCGGCCATGACTTGCCACAAGGTGGTGTTGAAGGCCTCGTTGGTGGTGTTGGTGCTCGACACATCGCCACTGGTGCGGTACTCCAGTTTGGTGGAGCCTTTCCACAACGGGTGGGCGGTGTAGTCCA
Source organism: uncultured Rhodoferax sp. (assembly GCA_964562035.1). Classification (GTDB taxonomy): domain Bacteria; phylum Pseudomonadota; class Gammaproteobacteria; order Burkholderiales; family Burkholderiaceae_C; genus Rhodoferax. Next base: position 6,044 of record CAZLRQ010000137.1, read on the forward strand.
CACCCACCGAGACGGCTTGCGTGGTGGGGGCGGCGCCCGACACCACTTGCGTGAACTCATAGGCCGTGTTCAGCCGCAAGCCCGGGGCAAAGTCCCAGCCGTTGCGTATGCCCGAGGCCATCTGGTTGTCACGCCCGCTCAGGGCGTCGCGCAAGCGGTACTCGCTAAACACCTGGGTGTCGCGCCAGTAGGTGGTGTCCACCCCAAAAATCAAGGCCCGGCTGTTGTTGCTGTCGGTGCTGACGGCGCTGGGGCTGCTCAGGCCGGTTTGGGTCTCGGCGCGGGCGTACAGACGGGTGCGCTCGGCAATCAGGTAGTCCGCGCCCAGCGCATAGCGCTGGCGTGCGTCGCCGCTGATGTCGTGCTCGATTTCTCCGCCCACGGTCAAGCGGTCGGTGGCCTTGAAGCCCAGGCCCACACGCAGGGAGTCGCTGTCCAAGCCCGTGGTGTTGGTGCTGGTGGTGCCGTTGGGTGTGCTGCCCATGGCAATGAGCGGCAGGCCGGTGGCCGGGTCAAGGGCCTGGTTGCCAAAGCCCACCGCACCTCCGCCCGCACCGGTGGCGATGCTGCCGGTGAGGCCGGCCGTGCTGGCAAAAGGTGAGGCTTGCGTGGCCAGTGTGGTGCCGGCCGACTCGCGCAAGGCGCGCAAGCCCACATCGAGCGTCAGGCGCTCACTGAGCTTTTGCGTGATGCCCACTTGGGCGGCGTCGCTCTCGGAGGTGCCGGGGTTGCGGTCTGCGCTGTGCTGCACTTGGGCATACAGCTTGGTGCTGTCGCTCAGCTTGTAGGCGCCACGCGCCAGGGCTTC
>CAZLRQ010000138.1:0-6780 GCA_964562035.1 uncultured Rhodoferax sp.
CGAAGAAGTGGCGCGCATGGTGGGTTACAACAACTTGCCACAAACGCCGCCGTTAGCACCGATCACGGCCAAAATTCGATCTGAGTCGCAGCGCAGTCCATTCGGTCTTCGCCGGTCGATTGCCGCCTTGGGCTACCAGGAAACCATCAATTTCAGTTTTTGTGAAGCGCGTTGGGAACATGAGTTAGCGGGCAATCCCAACCCCATCAAGCTTCTCAACCCTATTTCAAGCCAAATGAGCGTGATGCGCTCGACCTTGCTGGGGTCTTTGCTGCAAGTTGTGAAATTTAATCTTGATCGCAAGGCGCAACGCGTTCGGATTTTCGAGCTTGGTCGCGTTTTTCTGCGCGACTCCCGCGTTAAAAATACGGACACCACGGTGGAAGGATTTCACCAGCCCATGCGCGTGGCCGGTATGGTGTGCGGCAGTCGGGACGTCTTGCAATGGGGTGAGAAAGAGAGAAATGCTGATTTTTTTGATGTGAAGGGGGATGTGGAAGCACTGTTGGCGCCTGCCAAGCCTGTTTTTGAACCTGCGGAGCACCCTGCCATGCACCCTGGGCGCACTGCTCGAGTAGTGCTTGACGGAATCGCGATTGGTTTTGTTGGTGAACTTCACCCAAAGTGGCGTCAGGCCTACGATCTGGCTCAGGCGCCGATCATGTTTGAGTTGGAGCTTGATGCCACGTTGCAACGGGATGTTCCTGTTTTCAATACTGTTGCGCGTCATCAGGCTGTGGAGCGTGACATTGCCGTTCTGGTTGACGAGGCTGTTTCGCATGGCGCGATCATGCGCGCGGTGTGGTCTGCTCCAACAGAGGGGTTGTTACGTGATGCCAAGCTCTTTGATATCTACCGGCCTAAGGTGACCAAAGGTGCTGACGATGCCCCTGGTCAAGCGTTGGAGAAGAGCATGGCCGTCCGTTTGACGCTCAACAGTGACGACAGCACGCTGACCGAAATTCAAATCGAGAGCACAGTGCAAGCGGTCGTGGACGCGCTCATCCATTCGGTGGGCGCCCGTCAGCGCGTTTGAGTTTTAGTTCCCTTTTGTACACGGAAACGAGCACGTCATGAACATATCGGATGAAAGCCTTGACACCCCAGCGCTGACCAAAGCCCAACTGGCTGACCTTCTGTTTGAGCAGATTGGCCTGAACAAGCGGGAGTCAAAAGATATGGTTGATGCCTTTTTTGACCTGATTTCTGACAGCTTGGTTGAGGGAGACGATGTCAAGATTTCAGGGTTTGGCAACTTCCAGATACGTACCAAAGCGCCCCGTCCCGGACGAAATCCACGCACCGGCGAAGCTATTCCGATCCATGCGCGTCGAGTGGTAACTTTTCATGCCAGTCACAAGCTCAAGGAGCAAATTCAGGATCCTATGCAATCCGCGGAATCTCGTCCGCAGGACCTGGTGTTGCTTTGATGCTGGCTAATCAGTTGAATCTTTACACATCTGCCTCGCTTCGAGTACGCTAAAAGCTCTTTAGCTTAAGGCCCCGATTTAAATGGAGAAACTTCTTCCGCCCATTCCCGCCAAGCGCTACTTCACGATAGGTGAAGTGGGCGACCTGTGTGGAGTCAAACCGCATGTTTTGCGGTATTGGGAGCAGGAGTTCACCCAATTACGGCCCATGAAACGTCGTGGCAACCGGCGCTATTACCAACATCACGAAGTGCTTATGATTCGGCGCATTCGGGATCTGCTATACGAGCAGGGTTTTACGATCAGTGGTGCACGAAACAAGATGCACGAAATACTGCAGTTTGAGCGAGATAAAAAGCGCAATGACGAAGTGAACGTGGAGCAGTCGCTGGATGGGCTGGAAGTCACTGAGATGGATGAGTCCAGTTTCAGTGTGGAATCCGTTGAGATTGCGGAGGAGTTGACCACCAGGAATGCTGATCCCTGGCAATTGTTTCGTCGTGAACTCTTTGAAATTCGCGAGCTACTATCCCCGATCCAGTGAAATAGGTCATTCTGACGGTTATAATTTAAAGCTGATTCGGTGTGTGGCGCAGCCTGGTAGCGCACTTGCATGGGGTGCAAGGGGTCGAAGGTTCGAATCCTTTCACACCGACCAAAAAAATTGAAAGACTTAGTATCGCAAGGTGCTAAGTCTTTCTCGCTTCTGCTATCCCGACTTCGAGGAGTGTATTGTGGAAGACGAAAAAAAGCAGAATGTGTGGATCATCGCTTTGAAGCTTGTTGCCTTGGCTGCGGCTCTCATCGGCGGTGTAGGTCTTGCCCTTTGGTATGCGGCCTACGATCAGCGTTTTGATGATCCCAACAAGCCACCTGATACGCCGGCGAGTTCATGGGGCATCGTCAACGATTCACCCATCCGGCCAAAGCGCTGACTGTCTTTGGGCACTCTGTTGCCACCCAAGCGCGACTGGGATATCTGTTTTCCTCGCGCGCTCAAATCGGGCTCCAGTTCAATCACATCATGAGAATTAATGAGTCAGTAGATATTGTCTACCTGTGGGTCGATGGTAGCGACCCCACTTGGCGTTTGAAGCGGCGCATGGCGATGGCTCAAGACGATTCTGAGGGCGACAGCGATCTCGCCGTTTATGGAAACGTGGAGGGCCGGTTCCGTGATAACCAGGAGTTGCGTTACAGCTTGCGTGCGCTGGATCAGTATTTCCCTGATCATGGGCATGTCTACATCGTTACGGATGGACAGGTGCCGGACTGGCTGGTCGCCACTGCGGGCGTCACGGTGGTCGACCACCGCGAGTTGATACCTGAGACGTCATTGCCAACCTTTGATTCTGGGCATATTGAAACCTACATCCACCGCATTCCCAACCTGACCGAGCGCTACTTCTATTTCAATGACGATGTTTTTTTTGGTTCGCCAGTGCGCTTGAGTGACTGGTTTTGGTCCGGTGGCGTTTATGCCGCCTGGTCTGATGAACGCGACGTCAGCGACGAGCCCATGCGCCAGGACGCAACGGCGCTGGAAAACGCATGCCGCTTGTCCATTCAATGGCTCACCGTCAACGTGCAGGTCAACCAAGATGGTGACATTAAGCGATGCGTTGCTGCTACACCCTATAGGCCGACTTTTCGGACCTTTGCGCATGCGCCCAGGCCCATGCTTCGGTCAATGTTGTTTGAGTTGGAGGCGTTGGCGCCCGAGTTGTTTGCGATGTCGCGCTCCACGGTGTTCCGGGCCTGGGACAAGCCGACCATCGTTTCCGATTTCGTGATTCGTTGGGCCTTGGAAAAGGGTGTTGCCAAGCTTCGGGACTATTCCCACTTGCATGTGTCGACTGGCGATGACGGTGAGCCGTTGGCCCTGGATCAACTCCGTACCAAGGTGGGGTCGTTGCATTTTTTCTGCATCAACGACACCACAGACGATGCTCATTTGAACGACCCGCGTCTCACACGCGTGTTGGAGGTTTTGCAGCAGGCACTGCCTCAACCCTCGCGCTTTGAGCGGGTATGAGCGAACATATCAGTGGCGGTGGCTTTGGGGCCGATTTTTCTTGTTCTCGTACATGGCCTTGTCACTGCGGTGCGTCAGTGAGGCCAAAGTGTCGCCAGGTACTGCGCGGGCTACGCCCACACTGATGCTGCTTTGAAGCCCTGGTGCAATAGCGGACCAGTTTATGGTTTGAATGGCGCTGCAGATGCGCTGACACACCTGCTGAACGACCGACAGCGGGGCATTTTTGAAAATAATCACGAACTCGTCGCCTCCCAGGCGCGCCGCCATATCGTCTTCTCGCACCATGGCGCGCAGCACTTGGGCAATGCCTTTCAGGACTTCATCGCCCGTCTGGTGTGAGAAGTTGTCATTGATCTGCTTGAACCGGTCAACATCGATCAAAGCCAGGCAGGGTAATTGATCACGCTCCATGCCCAGACGAAGTAGCTCCGTGGCATAGCCTTCGAAACAACGCCGGTTCGGGATGCCGGTCAGGGTATCTTCCAGCGACAACCGTTCAAGCTGGCGTGAGCTGACCTCGAGTTGGTCGATACTTTTTTGGCTCTGGCGCAAACCCACCTGCCAGTCCACCACGCTCTCCCGGGTGTCCAGGCAATCGCTGCGAATGAGTTGTTCCCGCATGCGCAAGCGCCGCAATTCATCCAGCGCCCGCTCATGCACGCCTTGCGCCCGAAACAGTTGGGACGCCAACAGGTGCCCCAGACAGGCCAACTGCTCGTGTTCGACCGTGATGGCAATTTCGACCATCTTCGCGGCATGTTGCAGTGCGACAGTCCAGTCTTGCTGCGCCCATGCAATCTCGGCGCGGGCCCAGGCCTCCAGCGCACCCAGCCAGGTGAGCGTGCCGTAGCGCCGGGCCCAGACGCCCAGGCTATCAACTGCCCGCAGTGATTCAGCCAAGTGGCCGTGCCAGCAGGCATCCAGGCTGGTGCCGAACAAGAGCACGGCTTCAGTCGTGACATTGGTGCTGAGCGGGTTGGCTGCCGGGTCTGCCTGAACCACTTGCTGCATGACGGCCTCTCGCAGCACGCGCATCAGGGCCAGTGAGGGTAGTTCACCGTCGTAATAGCGTTCATGGAAAATCCGGATGACTTGGTTCCACCACTGGTTGATCTGCGGCTGGAAGGTGCTCAGCGATGGACTTGCGCCTTGGGCAATCTGAATGGCGGTGCGCAAGGCTTGCTCGGCCTTGTCAAAGCTATGACTCCAGAAATAGGCTACGCCCAGGGCGTTGTAGGAAAGAACGCTGTGCTCTGCCTTGTCGAGCAACTCACTCAAACGCACGCTCAGCAGCGCCGCTTCCACGGCCTCTTCATTACGCCCGAGGTTGATGGACACAAAGGCGTGGGTGGTGAGTGCCATGACTTCGCCCGAGGTATCCCCCAGCATGTGAAAGCCCTGCGCTGCCCGCTGGCTGGCGCGGTGCGCGCGTCGGTAGCGTGACAACATACGGTCACAGTGCGCCAAGCACAGCAGGGCCTTCGCTTCAAACCGCTTGTTTTTCATGGACTGTGCGACCTTGAGCACTTTCTGCGACAACTCCCGCCCGGTGGGAACATCGCCCCCGTCCAACGCTGCATGGACGTTTTTAAGCAAGGTGTCCAGATTCGCCTCGGTCAACACGGAGTGGTCAATGTTCATGCTGTCATTTTGCTTGAATATCAAGACATGCTGATGGGCCCCAATTCAGCGGTGTAATAGAGGCTATGCAGAACCAAGCAAGCACCTTTATTTCCGGATTTTCCTCTTGAGCGCGGACGATCTCACCTCTCTGTCTTTGGCTGCTTTTGACCAGGTGGTTGGCGCCACACCCGGTTTTCGGTCTCGCCCCGGACAGCGCGACATGGCGCAGCGCATTGCCACTCACTTGTCGGATGTGACCTTGGGTGAGCACCCCAAGCCTGACAAAGCCATCACCGTCATTCAGGCTGGTACGGGCGTGGGCAAGTCGGCCGCTTACTTGTCCACCACGGTGGCGCTGGCCTTGGCCCGCAAAACCCGGGTGGTCATTTCCACCGCCACCGTCGCGTTGCAAGAGCAGTTGATGACCAAAGACTTGCCTGCCTTGGCGGCGGTGCTGGAGACGCCATTTGTCTTTGCGCTGGCCAAGGGGCGGGGCCGCTACGTCTGCAAATTCAAGCTGGAGCGCTTTGCGGGCCTGGGCGCAGAGGGCGCTGACGCGCTCACTGACGACATGTTCGGCACCGACGAAGACACACCGCCGCCGCGGGCCGCGTTTGCCCAGCAACTGCAGGGCGAAGACCCCGAAGAGCGGCGCATGAAACTCTATGACTCCCTGGCCAGCGCCTTGGCGGGCAACAAGTGGGACGGCGACCGCGACAACCTGGCCGAGCAGCCCGAGCCGCGTGACTGGTCGGCCGTGGCGGCCGAGCGGCACACCTGCACCGCCCGGCATTGCCCGCGCTTTCGGGAATGCAGTTACTACAACGCACGCACCAAATTGGCGGAGGCCCATGTCATCGTGGCCAACCATGATCTGGTGCTGGCTTCTTTGGGCATGAAGGCCTTGCCTGAGCTGGACAACTGCCTGGTGGTGTTTGACGAAGGGCACCATTTGCCCTCGGTGGCGCTGGACCAGTTCTCCAGCGCCATGGACTTGTCGGGTCTGCGCTGGGTAGACAAGCTGCCCAAGGTGTTGCACGAGATCAGCGAAAAAATCAACCTGACCTTGGCGCAGGATGTGAGCACGTTAGGCTCGCAACTCAAAACGGCCATGTTTGACGTGGGCCGTATTGCCATGGACTTGATGAAGGTCACCAGCACCGGGTATGACGGCGTGTACCGTTTCAAGGACGGCGTGTTGCCCGAGCCTTTGCGCGACCCGCTCACCCTGATTCAGGGGCATGCTGGCGGCCTCTCCAAAGCACTGGAAGCGCTGGGCGCGGAGCTGAAGCTGCGCTCCAAGGAAGACCCGTCACTGGCGGCCAGCAACTCGGTGATGTACGCCAAGCTGGGGCAACTGGCGCCCAAACTCACCAGCGTGGTCACCACGGCCAACCTGATGCTGGAGCACGGGCCCCAGCCCTTGGCCAAGTGGCTGAAGTCGGACACCAGCTCGGGACTGGTTTTTTTGACCGCACATGCCTGTCCCATCGTGCCGGGCGATTTGCTGCGCCAGTACCTCTGGAGCCAGGTGCGCGGGGCGGTGGTGACTTCGGCATCGTTGACCAGTTGCGGCAGTTTTGATTACTTTTTGAACGAAGCCGGCTTGGTGAACAAGCCCTATGTCTCCACGCTAGAGGTGGCCAGCCCGTTCAACTACACCACCCAGGGCCAGTTGGTGGTGGTGGA
>CAZLRQ010000139.1:0-6778 GCA_964562035.1 uncultured Rhodoferax sp.
GCCATGGGTTACAAGTACCAGTTCATCACTTTGGCTGGTATCCACTCCATGTGGTACAACATGTTCGACTTGGCACAAGACTACGTTGCCCGTGGTATGTCGGCTTACGTTGAGAAGGTGCAAGAGCCTGAATTCGCGGCCCGTGACCGTGGCTATACCTTTGTGTCGCACCAGCAGGAAGTCGGTACCGGCTACTTCGACGAAGTGACCACGGTCATTCAAGGCGGCAAGTCCAGCGTGACCGCGCTGACGGGCTCCACCGAAGAAGAGCAGTTCCACTGATCTGACTGACGGTTAAGTTCAGGGGGCCTGCTTCATTCAGTGATGGGTGTAGCAGGCCCCCTTTTTGTTAAACTCGAAAAATAGACTTACAAAATAACTAAAAGCTTCGCAGGACGTTTGTAGCGGCTGATTTGTTTGTATAGCTATATGCCTTTTAGGCTTCTAGCCCAGGTTCTAATTGCCTCAGTAGCTATAGTTTCGATAGTAAAGCGCGGTTAATTCCGCGTTTTTTGTTTGATTTCCCCTTTCTGGTTTTGCATCATGATTCAAATCACACTTCCCGACGGCTCGAAACGCGACTACGCTGCGCCTGTCACCGTGGCTGAAGTGGCCGCTTCAATTGGTGCTGGATTAGCCAAAGCGGCGCTGGCTGGTAAAGTGAACGGTACGGTGGTGGACACCAGTTATCTGATTGAGGCGAACAGCCCTGTATCCATCATTACCGCGAAAGATTCAGACGGCCTGGAGGTCATCCGTCACTCGACCGCGCATTTGCTGGCCTACGCTGTCAAAGAGCTGTTTCCCGATGCGCAAGTCACGATCGGTCCTGTGATTGAGCATGGATTTTTCTACGACTTTTCCTACAAGCGCCCATTCACGCCAGAGGATTTGACCGCGATTGAGAAAAAGATGGTTGAGTTGGCTGGAAAGGATGAACCAGTCACCCGCCGTGTGCTGCCGCGCGATGAAGCCGTAGCTTATTTCAAGGGCTTGGGCGAGCATTACAAAGCCGAAATCATCGCCAGCATCCCGGCGAATGAAGATGTCTCGCTGTACCGTGAGGGTAAATTTGAAGACTTATGCCGCGGCCCGCATGTGCCCAGCACGGGCAAGCTGAAGTTTTTCAAGTTAATGAAGCTGGCGGGCGCTTATTGGCGGGGCGATCACCGTAACGAGATGCTTCAGCGCATTTACGGCACGGCCTGGGCTACCAAGGATGAGTTGCAGCAACACCTGACCATGCTGGAAGAGGCGGAGAAGCGCGACCATCGCAAGTTGGGCCGCGAGTTGGATCTCTTCCATATCGATGACCACGCGCCAGGTTTGGTGTTTTGGCATCCCAAAGGGTGGACCCTTTGGCAGGGGGTTGAGCAGTACATGCGGCAGGTTTACCGGGACAACGGTTACCAAGAGGTCAAAGGACCTCAGGTCATTGACAAGACACTTTGGGAAAAGACCGGGCATTGGGATAAGTACCGCGAAAACATGTTCACGACAGAATCGGAAAAGCGAGAGTACGCGCTGAAGCCGATGAACTGTCCTGGTCACATCCTCATATTCAAGCAGGGCATTAAAAGCTACCGTGACCTGCCTTTGCGCTACGGTGAATTTGGCCAGTGCCACCGCAACGAGCCCTCGGGCGGTCTGCACGGCATCATGCGGGTGCGCGGCTTCACGCAAGACGATGGTCATATTTTCTGTACCGAGGATCAAATCCTGAAGGAGTGTGTTGACTACACGGCACTGTTGCAAAAGGTTTATACCGACTTTGGTTTTAAAAATATCATTTACAAAGTCGCGACGCGTCCTGAGCAGCGGATCGGTTCTGACGCAGTGTGGGATAAAGCCGAGGCTGCATTGATCGAAAGTCTGCGAGCCTCGGGCTGTGAGTACGAAATTTCCCCCGGCGAGGGTGCGTTTTATGGACCCAAGATCGAATACACCTTGAAAGATGCGATTGGACGCCACTGGCAGTGCGGCACTATTCAGGTTGACTTTTCGATGCCTGAACGGCTCGATGCCGAGTATGTGGGCGAAGATGGTGCCCGCCATCGCCCAGTCATGTTGCACCGTGCTATTGTGGGGAGCCTTGAGCGCTTCATTGGAATTCTGATTGAAGAAAGTGCGGGGGCCCTGCCCACTTGGCTGGCCCCGGTTCAGGTGGCCGTGCTGAATATCACGGATGCGCAAGCTGATTATTGTCGTGAAATTGTTGAAAAACTAAAAAAATCACTGCCAAATCAAGAGCTTAGAGTTGCAGCTGATCTTCGCAATGAAAAAATCACGTATAAAATACGGGAGCATTCAATGCAGAAGCTGCCCTACATCCTTGTCGCAGGCGACAAGGAAAAAGCAGCCGGTACCGTTGCAGTGCGCGCCCGGGGTGGTCAAGACCTCGGTGTGATGTCCATTGATGCATTCGTGCAGAAAATTTCAAGCGACATCACTCACAAGTCCGTTATCTAAATGCTTGGCAAGCGAGATTCGGTTTGTTCGTGTGCATGGTTTCGGTTGAGCTACCACTAAGGTAGAAGAATATTGTGAAGGATTGAGCCATCGCTACTGAATTTCGTGACCGCCGTCACCGTGAAGAACGCAAACACCGTCTAAACCGTGAAATCATGGCCCCGGAAGTTCGACTTTCCGGCGTTGAAAACGAGCCGCTTGGCGTGGTAAGTTTGATGGAGGCCCTGCGGATGGCCGGTGAGTTGGATGTTGATTTGGTGGAAATTGCTGCGACTGCAAATCCACCGGTTTGCCGCTTGATGGACTACGGCAAGTTCAAGTACCAAGAGCAAAAAAAGGCGGCTGAAGCGAAAGCTAAGCAAACGGTCATCGAGATCAAGGAAATCAAATTCCGTCCGGGTACCGATGATGGCGACTACAACATCAAAATGCGCAACATCAAGCGCTTTTTGGCTGAAGGTGACAAGTGCAAGATCACGCTTCGCTTTCGGGGTCGTGAGATCACTCACCAGGAAATTGGTATGGCGCTGTTGAATCGTATTCGCAGCGAATTGGGCGATTTGATTGTTGTTGAGCAGTTTCCCAAGCTTGAGGGACGCCAAATGATCATGATGATTGCGCCCGGTAAGAAAAAGCCAGCGGTGAAAGCCACCGCGGAAGCAGCGCCATCAGCATCTAATTGAGTTGCAGTTCACGCTGATTAATTGGTTGGCGTGACAAAAAATATGGCTGGGTAAAATCGGCTGTACGTTGGAAGAAATTACATTCTGCCAACGAAGCGCAGCGCTGAAAGGCGCCGCTTTAAAAGTGGCTCGGGGCCAACAAGGCTGCAAGTAGTTTGCAGACGCCTCACGAGCACAATGAAAAGGAGCATGAATATGCCCAAAATGAAGACCAAGAGCGCGGCGAAGAAACGCTTCCGCGTCCGTCCAGGTGGTACCGTCAAACGCGGTCACGCCTTCAAACGTCACATCTTGACCAAGAAGACCACTAAAAATAAACGCCAACTCCGCGGTTCAACTGCAGTTCATGAGACCAATATGGGTCACATGGCGCAGATGCTTCCCGGCCGTGGTATTTAATTAACGACGAACAAGGAGTAATCACATGCCTCGCGTCAAACGTGGTGTAACGGCTCGCGCCCGCCATAAAAAAGTTTTAGCCCTTGCAAAAGGTTTTCGCGGTCGCCGCGGTAATGTCTTCCGCGTCGCTAAAGAAGCGGTAATGAAGGCTGGGCAATATGCCTACCGTGACCGTCGTACCAAAAAACGTGTCTTCCGTCAGTTGTGGATTGCCCGTATCAATGCCGCTGCTCGTCAGTGTGGCATGACCTACAGCCAGTTTGCCAACGGTTTGAAGAAAGCCAATATCGAGATTGACCGCAAGGTCTTGAGCGATATTGCTATTCACGATATGGCTGCTTTCGCAGGAATCGTGTCGCAAGTCAAGGCTAAACTGGCTGCTTGAGAGGCCGCCGGTTCGCTGCAAGTTTTGTAGCGATCCATGCACCAGAGACAAGGGCTAGGGCTTGAAAAAGCACTAGCCCTTTTTCATTGACAATGAGAATTTATGAACGAGTTGAACGTCGTTATCGAGCGTGCTGCGCTGTCTTTTGCGCAAGCCTCTACGCCTGCTGACCTGGAAAATGCCAAGGCCTTGTACCTTGGGAAATCCGGCCAAATCACCGAAATGATGAAGGGCATGGCGGCGTTGACCGTCGAGGAAAAAAAGTCGCGCGGTGCAGCCATTAATCTGGCCAAGCAGGCTATCGAAGCGGCGCTGAATCAGCGCCGTCAGGCACTGGCGGATGCAGAGATGCAGGCGCAGCTTCAGGCGGAGTCGCTTGACGTGACCTTGCCTGGCCGCCAGCGGGGTGAGGGCGGTTTACATCCCGTGTCGCTAACACTTGAACGCATTGAAGCGATCTTCGGCTCAATGGGTTTCGAAGTAGCTCAGGGACCGGAGATTGAAACAGACTGGTTTAACTTCACTGCGCTCAACACGCCTGAAGACCATCCTGCGCGCTCAATGCACGACACCTTTTACGTTGAAGGCGGCTCCGCGGCGGCTCCCAACTTGCTGCGCACGCATACCAGTCCGATGCAGATTCGCTATGCCGTTCAGCACGTCAAGAAATACAGTGCATCAGCACAGCCCGGTGAGATGGTTGGAGGATTTTTTTCAGGCGCAATGCCTGAAATACGTGTGATTGCCCCGGGGCGTACCTACCGCGTTGACAGTGACGCAACACATTCCCCGATGTTCCATCAGTGCGAGGGTTTATGGATCGGGGAGAGCGTCAGCTTCAAAGATTTGAAGTTTGTTTTCACTGATTTTTGTCGTACTTTTTTTGAGTCGAATGATTTGGTGTTGCGATTTCGACCAAGTTTCTTCCCCTTCACTGAGCCGAGTGCTGAAATTGACATTCAATTTCAAAGTGGACCGCTGTCTGGTCGTTGGCTTGAGGTAGCAGGTTCGGGCCAGGTCCATCCTAATGTCATTCGTAACATGGGGCTTGATCCTGAGAAATACATTGGTTTTGCCTTTGGCATGGGACCTGATCGTTTAACCATGCTTCGCTATGGTGTGAACGATCTGCGATTGTTTTTCGACGGTGACATTCGTTTTCTTTCCCAGTTTCAATAAGAATCAGGCTGCACCCAAGTCAGCCGCCCAACGCCAAGGGCAAGCCCGCTTATTAAGTCATCCGCTCGTTTGTGGCAAAGCAAGCCAGGAGAGATGACTAACACCATTTAAAGACTATGCAATTCCCCGAATCCTGGTTGCGCGACTTTTGCAATCCATCTCTCACCACTGCGCAATTGGCTGATACGCTTACGATGGCTGGGCTTGAGGTTGAAGAGCTCAAGCCTGTGGCGCCGCCCTTCAGTCATGTCGTTGTTGGCGAGATCATTGAGGCGATACAACACCCCAATGCAGACCGGTTGCGGGTGTGCAAAGTTAATGTCGGTCAAGCCGCGCCTCTGGATATTGTTTGTGGCGCCCCAAATGCCCGTATCGGTATCAAAGTGCCTTGCGCAATGGTTGGTGCTGTACTGCCGCCTGGTGAAGACGGAAAACCTTTTCTCATCAAAGTTGGCAAATTACGGGGTGTGGAAAGCCAAGGCATGCTTTGTTCCGCTCGTGAACTGAAATTGTCCGAAGAAAACGCAGGTCTGATGGAGCTTGCTCCAGATGCGCCAGTGGGGCAGGACATCCGCTTGCATTTGAATCTGGACGATACCCTGTTCACTCTCAAATTGACCCCTAATTTGGCGCATTGCCTGAGTGTTTATGGTGTGGCGCGTGAAGTTGCTGCCCTGACAGGCGCTCCTTTGAAAACCCAGGTTTTTCCGACGAACGCGGTTGCGCTGACCGACCGACTTGCCGTTCGCATTTCGGCGCCCGATCTGTGTGGGCGTTTTTCGGGTCGCATTGTGCGTAATGTCAATCCCAAAGCTCAAACACCTCGCTGGATGGTCGATCGCCTCGCGCGTTGTGGTCAACGCAGTGTGACTGCATTGGTTGATATTTCTAACTATGTGATGTTTGAGTTAGGTCGTCCATCACATATATTTGATCTTGAAAAAATTGTTGGTGACTTGGACGTGCGATGGGGTAACGCTGGGGAAACCATCAAACTGCTCAATGGAACCACGGTGACGGTAGACGACAAGGTGGGGGTTATCGCCGATAGCAGTCAAGTCGAGTCCTTGGCCGGCATCATGGGTGGTGATGCAACTGCGGTATCCGACAGCACGCAGCATGTTTATGTGGAAGCTGCCTTCTGGTGGCCCAAAGCGATTGCCGGGCGCTCGCGCCGTTTCAACTTTTCAACCGATGCAGGACATCGTTTCGAGCGCGGCGTCGATCCGAGTCAAACGGTGGAGCATATTGAGCGAATCACCCAGTTGATTATCGAGATTTGTGGCACGCCACAAACGGCCTGTGGTCCTATGGATGATCTTCAGACCAATCTAGCCGAAGCTAAGCCCGTCACGCTGCGGGTGGCACGTGCCAGTAAAGTGATTGGCATGTCGTTGACCCAAGCGCAATGCAGCGACGCGCTGACTCGCTTGGGCTTGTCGCTTGCAGAGAGCGATGGGGTTATCACGGTGACGCCGCCCAGTTATCGGTTTGATCTGCAAATTGAGGAAGATTTGATCGAAGAAGTGGCGCGCATGGTGGGTTACAACAACTTGCCACAAACGCCGCCTTTGGCGCCGATCACGGCCAAAATTCGACCTGAGTCGCAGCGCAGTCCATTCGGTCTGCGCCGGTCGATTGCTGCACTGGGTTATCAGGAAAC
>CAZLRQ010000140.1:0-6766 GCA_964562035.1 uncultured Rhodoferax sp.
GCCAGCAGGTAGTCGTTGCCAATGGTGGACGAAAACTCGGGCACGGGCTTCAAGTCGGCCGCGGTGAGCGAGACCACGTCGGACACGCCGTCCACCACCATGCCCACCACCTGGCGCCCAATGTTGAGCACGATCACCACGGTGAAGTCGTTGTAGTTCACCTCGGGCAGGTCAAATTTCACGCGCATGTCCAAAATAGGCACGATGACCCCGCGCAGGTTCACCACCCCTTTGATGAACGCCGGCATGTTGGCCATGCGCGTGGGCGCCTCGTAAGACCGGATCTCCTGCACCCGCAGGATGTCAATGCCGTATTCCTCTTGGCCGAGCTTGAAGGTCAGGAAGTCGCGAATGGTGGTGATGACTTGTGGCGCCGGAGCGGCGGCGTTGAGATGCGGGCTGTGGGCAGCGTGCATAAATTGACCTTGTTGCTTGGTGCGCGAGCTTTTTTGTAGCAGGTCGCAACCTGATTCCCTGAAATTGAAAAAGAATGTTACGCCTGTTGCAGCAGTTTAGGTGAATTTTCTTGAATATTATTGATGTCGATCAAATGTCGACATATTTAGGTGATTTTGAATGATTTGTGGTGTTTTGGCATTGGCGTGTCCAACGCCGTCGCCTGTTCGGTCCGGCGTCCAGGATCAATGCAGTCAGCGCCCCGCACCCTCACTTTGACGCGAACCCGTGTGGGTCGGGCTGGCATGCATACAAACGTAAACTCAAAGTTTGTGCGAACCCATCAGCACTTCTTACCCCGGAGACGGCCATGAGCACCTTTGACCCCGACGCCCTGGAATGCCTTGCCGCCATCGTGGAGGAGGGCGGGTTTGAACGCGCGGCGGTGCGCTTGTCGATCACCCAGTCGGCCGTGTCGCAGCGCTTGCGCTCTTTAGAGGTGCAGGTCGGCACGGTGCTCATCGTGCGCAGCCGCCCGCTCAAGCCCACCAGCGCCGG
Organism: uncultured Rhodoferax sp.; assembly: GCA_964562035.1. Taxonomy (GTDB): domain Bacteria; phylum Pseudomonadota; class Gammaproteobacteria; order Burkholderiales; family Burkholderiaceae_C; genus Rhodoferax. The sequence goes on from CAZLRQ010000140.1 coordinate 955, forward strand.
GCGCTTGTTGCTCAAACACGCCATGCAGATGCGGCTGCTGCGCGCCGACCTGGAGCGCGACCTGAAAGACCTGGCGCCGGGCGTTTCTGGCGGTGGGCGCGACGAAGAGCGCATCTCCATTGCCATCAACGCTGACAGCATTGCCACCTGGGCGCTGCCGGCCCTGACCGCGCTGGCCTGCCAGGGGCTGGCCATGGAAATCATCACCGATGACCAGGAATTCACCCACGAGTGGCTGCGTGAGGGCCAGGTGCTGGGCTGCGTGACCACCCTGAAGCAGGCGCTGCGCAGTTGCAAGATGGTGCCGCTGGGCGCCATGCGCTACGTGGCCGTGGCCGACCCCGATTACGCCGCCCGACATTGCCCGAAGGGCCTGTCGCCGCAAAACTTTCGCACGCTGCCTTTCATTGCCTTCAACCGCAAGGACGGTCTGCAACTGGAGTTCATCGGGCGGGCGCTGAACCTCAAGCGTGTGGCGCTGAGTCAGTTGTATGTGCCCAGTTCCGAAGGCCAGGTGCGTGCCGTCATGGCCGGCTGGGGCGTGAGCGTGTTGCCCGAGTTGCAGGTGCGCAACCACCTGCACAGCGGCCGCTTGGTGAACATTGCCCCCGGCCATGTCTTGCCGGTGGAGCTGTTCTGGCACTGCTGGAATCTGGACTCGGCGGTGCTGGACGCCTTGACCGCGGCATTGACCGGTGCTGCGGCCGAGTCTCTGGAGTGACTGCTTGGTAGCAAAACAGCCGAGCTAGCCAAAATTTGACGTCGATGGCTAAAATGCGGGCATGAACCCCACCCCCGCCGTCAAAACATCGTTCAAGCAGCAAATGCTCAAGGCGCGCGAAGAGGCCATTGTGCAAACCGTGAACCGCTTGCTGGCCGAAAAAGGCTTTGAGGCCATGACCGTGGACGAGGTGGCGGCGCAAGTGGGCATTGCCAAAGCCAGCCTGTACAAGCACTTTCCCAGCAAGGAAGACCTGGCCGCCGCCGCCATGGTGCGGGTCATGAACCGGGCGCGCGACTTTATCAAGGCCTTGCCACAAGACGCCACGCCCATCGCCAACCTGCGCGCCGTGGTGCGCTGGGTTTTGCAGGTCAAGCTGGCGGGCGACATGCCCTCATTGCCCAGCCAGAACTCCACGCTGCGCGCCACGCTGATGGCCAACAAAGACTACATGGACGGGCTGATGGACGTGAGCGACCGGCTGGGCGCCTGGATCGAGGCGGCGCAAGCCTCGGGCGAACTCAACCCGAAGCTGCCCGCCATTGCCATTTTGTACACCTTCTACGCGCGGGCCTGCGACTCGGTGCTGGAGTTTCTGAAGATGGGCGGCCTGTTTGAGGACGCGCAGATCATCGACATGGTGCTGAGCACCTGTTTTGAGGGTCTAAACACACGCTAGCCCTTATGGGGTAAGGGTTTGTAGCTATTAAATTAGTAGTTTTCTGGGTGGCTGCTCAGCGCACCAGCAGCACGGGCACTTTGCAGTGCGCCAGCACCTGGGTGGCCACGGAGCCCATGACCAGGTTCACCAGCGCGCTGTGTCCGTGGGAGCCCATGATGAGCAGGTCAAACTGGCCGCTCTCGGCAAACTTGGCAATGCTCTCGCCAGCGGGGCCGGTCTTCCAGCTGCTTTTGGCGTCAATCTTGTGGCGCAACAAAAACTTGGCCACGGGTGCCAGCACCTTCTCGGCTTCTTCTTCGTAGTACTGGTTCACAATTTCCTTGCCCACGGCCGCACGGGCCCGGGGCGGCAGGGCCGCTTGCACGGTGAACACGGTGTACTCGTTGTTGTCCTTGAACAGCTCATGGGTGGCCAGGTAGGCCAGCATTTTCTTGGTGAACGGGCTGCCGTCAACGGCGAGAAGAATCTTCATGGTGTCTCCTTGTAAATGGTGTCAGTTTAATCAAGGCCCGGTCGCCCGTTGGGGCTTGGCGCAAGCGGTGAAAGCGTCAAAGGGCGTCAAAGCGCAATGCACTGAGCGGGCTGAAACGCCAATTGCTCGTTCTTGCGGGCGTAGCCCAGCGGGTTGGCGACCACCCGGCAGCCGTTTTTGACATAGTCACTGGGGGCGTGCAGGTGGCCATGCAGCCACAGTTGGGCGTGGGGCAGCAAGTGGTCCAGTGCATTGCAAAAACCGGCGGTACCGGGCGTCAGGCCGTAGCGTGGGTCGGCACTCAAGAGGCTGGGCGCGAAGTGCGTGACCACCACCGTGTCGCCTGCAAAGGGCACGGACAGGGCTTGCGCCAGCCAGGTTTGGCACGCCAGGGCCTGCGCCCGCACGCTGTCCGCCAAAAAGGGCTGGCCGTGGCGGGTGGTGAGTGTCTTCTTGAGGTGGTAGTTGGCGGCGCGAAAGGCCTTGTCGCGCGCCTTGAGCTGTTGCGCCAGCAAGTTGGCGCTGGGGTCGGCCGGGGCGGTGGCCAGCGGGCCCAGCGCGTCAAAGTCGGTCCACAGCGTGGTGCCAATGAAACGGACGGGTTTGACCGTGGACCCGACGACGCCTGGCGGCCAAACCAGTACCTCGCGCTCCAGCCACAAGATGCCCAGCCGCTCGCAGGTGGCGCGCAAGCGGTCATGGGCCTGGTCAAAGTCAAAGGTGTCGTACTCGTGGTTGCCGGGCACGAACAGCACCGGCGTGGGCCAGCCGTTGTGCGGGGAAAAGGGCCCCAAGCCAAAGTCGTCATCGGCCAACAAGGAGCCACTCTGGTACGAGCCCACGTCGCCCGCCAGCACCAGCAGGTCGGCACCCGGTGCCGGGGTGGCCACCCAGTGCGGGTGCGTTTCGAGGTGCAGGTCGGAGAGCAACTGAATTTTCATGCGCCGATTGTGCGGGCTGGGCGCGTTTGCTCAGGCGGCAAACACGCGTCCGGCCAAGGTGGCCAGTGTGCCGCGCAGCCACTCATGGGCGCTGGCGCGGTGCAGCCGGTGGTGCCACACGGCGTCCACGTGCACCGGGGGCACGGCAAAAGGCAGCTCGCGCAAGACCAGTTCGTCCTGAATGCCGGTCACGCTCACAAAGTGGCGCGGCAGCACGGTGAGCAGGTCCGAGTGGGCTACCACCTTGCCGGCGGTGAAAAACTGGTTGACCGTGAGCACAATGCGGCGTTCACGGCCCAGCAGCGTCAGCGCCTCGTCAATGAAGCCAAAGGGCCGCCCGGAAAAGCTGACCAGCAAGTGCCGCGCCGCGCAATACCGGTTCAGGGTGAACGGGCCTTTGGCCAGCGGGTGGTCGCGGCGCATCACGCACACATATTCGCCGCTGAACAGCCGTTGGTGGGCAAAGGCCACGGCCTCGCCCGCCTGGGTGCGGGCGGTCAGGTCGGCCATTGCCGCGGGAAAGTAGCCCACGGCCAGGTCGGCATGTTGCGCGTCCAGCATGGCGCGCGGGTCGCGTGTGGTCAGGGGCACCACGCGCACCGAAATGCCGGGCGCGTCGCGGTCCATCACCTCGACCAGCCCGGGCATCAGCTCGGCGGCGGTGGCGTCGGCCATGGCCAGGACAAACGTGGTGTTGGCCTGGCCCGGTACAAAGTGGCTGGGCGTGATGACTTCTTGCAGTTGGCGCAGTGCTTCGCGCACGGCCGGCCACAGCGCCAGCGCACGTGGCGTGGGCGCCATGGTCTGGCCGCTGCGCTGAATGAGTTCGTCGCCCAGGGCCTCGCGCAAGCGCCGCAGCGCGTTGCTCACTGCGGGCTGCGTGAGGGCCAGTTTGTGCGCGGCCTTGGTCAGACTGCGCTCGGTCATGACCTCGTCAAACACCCGCAGCAGGTTGAGGTCCAGGGTCTTGAAATTGATGGAATCCATGGCTTGCCTCATCACGGTGGTGAATAGTGGACATCATAAAACTAAATTTGGCGCTTACTGGTGTTTACCCTACCATCCTTATCAGCGTTCTGGTTGGAACGTCAGCAAAAGGATTTCACCATGACCACCTACATTCACCACCGTTATGGCGTTCGGCCCGCCGCGCCTGTCATGGCCCCGGCCCAGCCCGCGCGCCGTGGTTTCAACGGCACCAAAGGCCTGAGCGCCATGCTGCTGGCCGCCATGGTGTCCGCGCTGGTGGTGGTGGCTGATCAATTGATCGACACCTGGGCCGATGGGCATTTGATGGTGGCCTGGGTGGCTTTGTGGCTGGTTGGCTTCACGGCCATTGCGCTGTTTGCCGATGCGGCCAACAAATTGGCCTCCACGGTTGTGGCGGCGCTGGAGGCGCAGTTTCAGAAAATGGCCAAAGCCCAGGCTGATGCCCATTTGTGGCGCACCGCCCAGAGCGATCCGCGCGTCATGGCGGACCTGGACGTTGCCCGCACCCGCCAGCAAAGTTAAACCGCTTCCATCGGCGCTATTGCGCCAGACATAAAAAAGCCACCGGGTTCGGTGGCTTTTTTGTTGCCCGGGCGATGGCCCTGGCACCTGTCTGTCACCGGGCAGATCATGCCCGGTGACAGGTATCGATACTGGCGCTTTCAGGCCGCCAAGCGCTTCTCGATCTGCGCTTTGGTCTCCTCGAGTTCTTTCGGCAAGTGGTAAGCCAGTTGCTGGAACAGCTCGTCGTGCAGTTTGAGTTCGTCGGTCCAGGCGGCTTTGTCAATGCTGGTCACGGTGTTGAACTGCTCAGCCGAGAAGTCCAGTCCGGTCCAGGTAATTTCGTTGTAGGTGGGGCTGACGCCAAACAGGTTGTCCTGGCCTTGCGCCTGGCCTTCCAGGCGGTCAATCATCCACTTGAGCACGCGCATGTTCTCGCCATAGCCTGGCCAGACAAACTTGCCGTCATCGCCCTTGCGGAACCAGTTCACGCAATAGATATTGGGCAACTGGCCGCCGGTAGCTTCGAGCTTGTGCTCCATGTCCAGCCAGTGCTGGAAGTAGTCGCTCATGTTGTAGCCGCAGAAAGGCAGCATGGCAAACGGGTCGCGGCGCACCACGCCCATTTGGCCCACAGCGGCCGCAGTGGTCTCAGACCCCATGGTCGCGGCCATGTAAACGCCTTCCATCCAGGTGCGGGCTTCGGTCACCAAAGGCACCGTGGTGGAGCGGCGGCCGCCGAAGATGAAGGCATCAATCGCCACACCGGCAGGGTTGTCCCACTCGGGGTCCAGCGCCGGGTTGTTGCCTGCGGCCACGGTGAAGCGCGAGTTGGGGTGAGCCGCCTTGGCGCCGGTGGTTTTGGCAATCTCGGGTGTCCAGTCTTTGCCTTGCCAGTCGATCAGGTGCGCGGGCAGGCCGCCGGTGTCTTTTTCCATGCCTTCCCACCACACGTCGCCGTCGTCGGTCAGGGCCACGTTGGTGAAAATCACGTTTTTGTCCAGACTGGCCATGCAGTTGGGGTTGGTGTGGTAGTTGGTGCCGGGGGCTACGCCAAAGTAGCCGGCCTCGGGGTTGATCGCGTACATCTTGCCGTCGGCGTGCGGCTTGATCCAGGCGATGTCGTCACCAATGGTGGTGACTTTCCAGCCGTCAAAACCGGCCGGGGGCACCAGCATGGAGAAGTTGGTTTTGCCACAGGCGCTGGGGAAGGCCGCTGCCACGTGGTATTTTTTGCCTTGGGGGTTGGTCACGCCCAAAATCAGCATGTGCTCGGCCAGCCAGCCCTGGTCGCGGCCCATGTTGGAGGCAATGCGCAACGCAAAGCACTTCTTGCCCAAGAGGGCGTTGCCGCCGTAGCCCGAACCGTAAGACCAGATTTCACGGGTTTCGGGGTAATGCACGATGTACTTGGTCTTGCTGCAAGGCCATTTCACATCAGCTTGGCCATCGGCCAGCGGCGCGCCCACGGTGTGCATGCAGGGCACAAAGTCGCCGTTCACGCC
>CAZLRQ010000141.1:0-6761 GCA_964562035.1 uncultured Rhodoferax sp.
GCCATTCCGGCCATCATCTCGGGCGGCATTGCCGAGCGCGCCAAGTTCTGGCCGCAGTTGATTGCCACCGCGGTCATCGTCGGCCTGGTCTACCCGTTCTTTGAAGGCGTGGTGTGGAACCAGCACTTTGGCGTGCAGGCCTGGATCAAGGACCTGACCGGTGCCGAATTTCATGACTTTGCCGGCAGCGTGGTGGTGCATGCCGTGGGCGGCTGGATTGCACTGCCGGCGGTGATCTTGCTGGGCGCGCGCAGCAACCGTTACCGCAAGGACGGCGGCATCTCGGCGCACCCGCCGTCGAGCATTCCGTTTCTGGCGCTGGGTGCGTGGATTTTGATCGTGGGCTGGTTTGGCTTCAACGTGATGAGCGCGCAAATGCTGGACAAAATCTCGGGTCTGGTGGCCGTGAACTCGCTCATGGCCATGGTGGGTGGCACGCTGGCCGCCCTGGCGTTGGGCAAAAACGACCCAGGCTTTGTGCACAACGGTCCGTTGGCCGGTCTGGTGGCGGTGTGCGCCGGCTCGGACCTGATGCACCCGCTGGGTGCGCTGGTGGTGGGTGCGGTGGCCGGGGCCATCTTTGTCGTCATGTTCACGCTGACACAAAACAAATGGAAGATTGACGACGTGCTGGGCGTGTGGCCGCTGCACGGGCTGTGCGGCACCTGGGGCGGCATTGCCGCGGGCATCTTTGGCAGCCAGGCTTTCGGCGGACTCGGCGGCGTGACGCTGGGCGCGCAACTGATCGGCACCGCCATGGGTGTAACTTGGGCAGCCCTGGCTGGCTGGCTGGTGTACGCCGCTCTCAAAGCCACCTTGGGCCTGCGCCTGAGCCAGGAAGAAGAGTACGACGGCGCCGACCTGTCCATCCACAAAATCAGTGCATCACCCGAGCGGGAAGCCAACTGGTAGGGCAGAACCGGCCCAGCTAAGTAGCTATCTAATCAATAGCTACTTAGGCAGCCTGCATAAGGGCTACAGCCTGTTTTGGCATAAATTCAGGGCCAGCGCCTGTTGCCTGGCCAGCCTGTCACGGGGCTGCCAGGGTCCACCCCCTGGCGGCCATGCAACCACGCAAGGCACTGCGCCGCTGTTCCACCAGTTGCGCGCACATCGCATAGTCCCGCGCCAGGACACCTGCCCCCCGGTCGCCCCAAAGGTCGTTCCACGGCAGTAAAGCAAGGGCTGGCGGAAGCTGGGCACAAGCCCCAAGCGCCAGAACAACGCAAATCAAAGGCAGAGCGGCTGGGTATTTGACGGGGCGCATGGTGTGGCTCGGTGTAACGCGTTGACGGACTGCAAAATATTTACCTTCACTGCATGTTAGCCGGGCTGCCCTGCGGTGCAGCGTGCGCAAGGCACAAGCGCTGGCAGGGCGGCTTATCCGTAGACTTCAGGCATTTAAACGCTATTTAATCAATAGCTACTGAGGCAATCAGAATAAGGGCCAGAGCCTTATTTAAGTACTAATTCAGTCAACAACAGCATTCCGGTTCAAGCAGCGGGCAAGGCGTCAAACCACGCCTGCAACGCCGCGCCATGCAGCGGCCGGCTGCCCAGGTAACCCTGCATCACATCGCAGCCCAGGGCGGCAATGGTGGCGCGCTCGGCCTCGGTTTCCACGCCTTCGGCGGTCACCACCAAGCCCATGCCGTGGCCCATCTCCACCATGGTTTTAAACAGGCGCTGGGTGCCGGGCAGGGCGTCGATGCCCTGGACAAAGCTGCGGTCAATCTTGAGTTCGCTCACCGGCAGTTGCTGCAGGTAGGCCAGTGACGAGTAGCCGGTGCCAAAGTCGTCAATCGACAACTGCACCCCCAAGGCGCGCAACCCTTGCAGCACCGCCACACTGTTCTGCGGGTCTTCCATCAGCCCGCTTTCCACAATCTCCAGGCGCAGCCGCTGCGCCGGCACGTCGTACTGGCCCAGCAAGCGCTGCACGCGGCGGGCCAAGCCGGGGTCCTGCAAGTCACGCGTGCTCACGTTCACCGCCAGGCTGAGGCCGGGCTGCACCGGTGCCCAGGCGGCCAGGGTGCGCAAAGCCTGGTCCAGCATCCAGGTGGTCACCAGCCCGATGTAGCCGGTTTGCTCGGCAAACGGCACAAACTCCGCAGGCGACACAAAGCCCCGCTTGGGGTGCTGCCAACGCACCAGCGCCTCGGCGCCCACGGCACGGCCGGTGGCCAGCGAAAACTTGGGTTGCAGCCACATTTGCAACTGCGCGGTGGCCACGGCCTGACGCAAATCGGACAGCAAGCTCAGGTGGCTGAGGCGGGCGGCCTCCTGCGCTTCGCTGTACCAGGCACAGCCCAGCGCGGCTTTTTTGGCGGCGCCCAGCGCCACTTCGGCGTTGCGCATCAAGGTGGCCACGGGCAGCGGCATCTGCGGTGGCGAATCCGCCAAACCATACGCCAGGCTCAGGTCCACACTGTGGCCGCTGCACTGCACCGGCTGCGCCATGGCCTGCTCCAGCGCCTTGTGCAAGTGCTTGGCCGTGGACCGGTCTGCGGCACTGAACAGCACGGCAAAGCGGCCGCCCGACAAATGAGCCACCCAGGGCGCCGCGCCGGCTTCGGGCGGGAGACTCATCGCCAGCGCCTTCAAGGCCGCGCTGGCACGCAGCGACACTTCCTTGATCAAGGTGTCGCCGGTGGCAAAGCCCAGGGTCTCGTTGATGCTTTGGAGCCGCGCCAGGTCCATCAGCATCAGGCTGTTGTGCCCCTGCTGCCCGGCCTCGGCCGCCAACAGAAAAGTGCGATTGGGCAAGCCCGTCAGCGGGTCGCGAAAGGCCAGACGTTCAATTTCCTGCTCACGCGCGGCAATGGCGCCGGTCATGATGCGCAGGGCTTGCCCCACGCGGTCCACCTCTTGCGCGCTGGTGGTGAGCACCGGCCTGGCGTAATCGCCACCGGCAATGCGCAGGGCAGCCGCCTCCAGTTGCGCCAGCGGCACCACCACACTGCGCGTGGTGCGCAGCGCCAGCCACAGCGCCAGACTGGCCGCCAGCACCGACAAACCAGCCACCCAGCCGGTGAGTTGCACCAGGCGGCCTTGCTCTTGCGCCACCTGCTGCTCAATGCGTTCACGCTCGCGGTTGATCAGGGTGTTGGAGACGCGCAGCATCTCTTTGAGCGCCGGCGCCACCTGGCTGGTGTAGGCCTGCATGGCGGCCTGGGGGTCATTGCCCTCAATTTCGTCCACCGTGGCAATGAAGGCCTTGAAATACGCCGCCCGCGCCGCCACCAGGTCGCGCAGGGTTTGCTCCTGCGCGGCGTCACCCAACTGCCCTTCCAGCGAGCTGATGATGCCGGCAATGCGCCGGTTGCGTTCATCCACGTCGGTGTACTCCGCCACACGCTGTTCGCGCGGCGCGTTCATCAGGCGCAGCAGGGCGTTGCTGGCGCCCTCGGTGGTCAGCGACAGCACCTGCACGCGCAGCAGGCGCTGCATGTCCTGGGTGGCGAAGCGCTGGGTCAGGTCAGTCAGCGTGCGAATCTGCCAACTGGCCACCATCAAGCCCAGCAGCATCAAGGCCAACAGGGCGCCAAACCCGAGCGCCAGGCGCCAACTCAGACGGCGTGGCCAAAACCGCTGCCAACGGCTGTGCGACGGCTCAAAGTCAGGGGGGGTTGAAGTCATGGTCTGTCATTTTGCGTTTGGACCCACCGCCAGGCAAGGGCGTCAGGCCGGTCAGCGTCACGCATGGCATGCAATAGGGGCTGGCGAGTCAGTCGTCGCGCAACCCGTGCTTTCCCGCGCTACCCCCAGCACAAGTTGGGTTTGCACGGCGCCGGGCAGCCAGCCGTTGAAGTCCAGGGCGGGTGCGCTGTCCAGCGCCTGCGCCAAGGGGCGCCCTGCCAGCAGGGCCGTGACAAAATCCGCCTCACCGGGCTGCGCTTCCCGCACACAAGGCCGCAAACCGTCGCGCCAAACCAGCGCTGTCTCGGCCAACGCCTGACGCAGGCGCTGGCCCACCTCGGGCAGACTGGGGCGGCCAAGCAAGTGCGCGCCCATCAGACTGGCCACTGGCCAGGCACTGGCCAGCAGCGCGCAGCCGGGCGCCAACACCAAAAACAGCTCGGCCGGGTCGTGGGTCATCAGCAAGGAAAAACTGGCGGGGTCGCCAGCACCGTCGGCCTCGCTGGCGCAGGTGTGCAGCAACCACTCCACAGCGGCGACGTCAGCCAGGTACGGCTCGTCGGCCAGTTGCGCACTGGCGCGCAAAAAGGTGGGCAAGCCGGCACCCCACTGCGCCAGATCACCGCAACGGGGTGGCTGTGCGTGCCAGAAAGCCCGCGCCAACGCGCCCAAACTCTGCGGGCCCAACAACTGGGTGAGCACCGGGTACGCGGCCTGCAGCGCGCGCTCCGCCAGCGCATGGCCATTGGCTTGATAGGCTTTTAGGCCTCTAGCCCCCGTCCTGCTTGCCTTGATAGCTATTTTTTCAATAGCTTCATCCAAGGGCCAGACCAGCAATGCATCCAGCAATTTCTGTTGTTGAATCGCCAGTGCACTCATGGCGGCCCTTCCCAGAGCGCCGCCATGCGTGCACTGGCCTGCGCCACCTCGTCCAACAACACAGCCAGTGGCGGAATGTCGGTGTCCCACTCAATGAGTGTGGGCACCGGGCCAAAGCGGCGCAGTGCGTGTTGGTAAATCTGCCAGACCTCGGCACACACCCGGCTGCCGTGGTCGTCGATCACGATGTCGGTGCCGGCCTCATCGTGCGGATCAGCGGCCACGCGGCAGTGGCCCGCCAGGTGAATTTCACCCACATCGGCTGGCGCCATAGCGTCCAGCCAACGCAGGCAGTGCCGCACCGGGTCACCCGGTATGCCGTCGATCTGCGCATTCAGGGCATTCACGTACAGGTTGTTCACGTCCACCAGCAAAGCGCAGCCGGTGCGGCGCGCCAGGGCAGACAAAAAGTCCGGCTCAGCCAGCACCGGCACATCGGCCTGCGCAGGCCAACTCACATAGCTGGACAGGTTCTCGACCATGAAGCGCCGTTGCAAGCGGTCCTGCACCCGTTGCACGTTGGCGCACAGCACGTCCAGCGCCTCGGCGTTGAACGGAATCGGCAGCAAGTCAGCGGCGTGCACTGTGCCGCCCGTCTGCGCCGAGTGGCCGCGCGCGAAGCTGGCGTGGTCGCTCACACGCACTGGCTCAATGCGCTGCACCAAGGCGGCCAGTTGATCCAGATGCCAAGGGTCCAGTCCCACCGCCGAGCCCAGTGACAAACCCACGCCATGCAGGCTCACCGGGTAGTGCGCCCGCGCTTGTGTCAGCACCGCCAAGGCCGCCCCGCCCCGGGCAAAAAAATTCTCGGAATGCACCTCCAGAAAACCCAGGGAAGGCAACTGCGTCAGCACATCCCCGTAATGAGGATGCCGCCAACTCATGCCCACACAGGCGCACTGCGACCCGGGCAGCACGGCAGTTGAATCACGCACGCGGCAAACGGATCAAGGCCGATTCATCAGGCTTTGGGCATCATTTTCTTGGCCTCGTCGGCAGACAGTCCCTTCAGGTCTTTGCACGTGCCCTTGGCCACATACTTCCATTCCCCTTTGTCCATGTCGACTTTGGATTGCCCCGCGCATGAGTGCGTGCCTGCCAGATTGGCGCAGTCGTTTTGACCCGCTTTGGCAATGCCGAAGCACTTTTCTTTTTCTTGCGCGACGGCGGGGGTACCCACCAGGGACAAAGACATCAGGGAGGCCGCGGCGGCGGCAATCATGGCACGTTGGTTCATTTGAACGACTCCAAAAAAGTGAAAAAAGGCGGATGAAACCAGCACGCCAAACACGCATCACCAGATGCCTGAGGTGCTGGTTATGATTTAGTCCGCTGACGGAAATCATTCTTACAGGTCTGATTTTTTATTTCAACGCCAGCCCATTGCCTCATGGTCCCCAGCGCTCACGCATCAACAACAACACCCCATGAGCCCCAGCCCAAATCCATCTTTTGAGCACCAACTGGTGGGGCACCGTGACTATTTGCTGCGTTTTGCCCGGCTTCAGCTGCGCAATGACACCTGGGCAGAAGACGTGGTCTCTGAAACCCTGCTGGCGGCGCTGGCCAAGCCACAGGCCTTTGAAAACCGCTCCCAGCTCAAAACCTGGCTGGTGGGCATTCTGAAGCACAAGGTCATTGACGCCCTGCGCCACCACCGCCGCGAAATCTCGGGCCTGGAGACCTCGGCCGATGACGATGCCGACCCACTGGACTACCTCGGCTTCAAGGCAGACGGGCACTTCACTGCCCAGCCAGCCGATTGGGGCAACCCGGAGCAGGAACTCAACAGTCGCCAGTTTTTTGAGGTGCTGGATGCCTGCACACAAAAATTACCCGTCGCCCAAGGTCGGCTGTTTTTGATGCGGGAGTGGCTGGAACTCAGCAGCGAAGAAATCTGTAAGGAACTGGCACTGACACCGACCAATTTTTATGTCCAGCTGCACCGCGCTCGTCTGCGCCTGCGCGAGTGCCTGGAACTTAACTGGTTTGCCAAACCCCACACGCCATGATCCCTTTTCACCGAACATGCAAAGAAGTCAGCGCAATGGTCATCGCCCGTGAAGATCGCAAGCTGGTTTGGCAGGAACGACTGGCCCTGCGCCTGCACATGGCCATTTGCGCAGCCTGCCCACCTTTTGAACGCCAGGTGCTGACCATGCGCAACGCCATGAAACACTGGCGCAATTACGGCGGTACCGACCCAAATACGACACCCGATAACGACACGCCACCGCAGGAAC
>CAZLRQ010000142.1:0-6758 GCA_964562035.1 uncultured Rhodoferax sp.
AGGTCTTGCCCGGGTTTCATGATGTTGAGGTCATGCTCGGGGGTGATGTCAAACAGGGTGAGCACCTGGTCCAGCATTTCGCGGTGTTGGGCAGTGACGCACACCACGGTTTGGCACTGCGGCGCCATGGCCTGAAAACCTTTGACGACCGGCGCCATTTTGATGGCTTCTGGACGGGTACCGAAGACGATGAGAATTTTTTTGGACGGCGTCATGGGTGGTAATTATGGGGGGAGCTTTAGCGCTTCAAAAACAGGGATTCATACCGACTCACCATGCCGGCCAGCGCAAAATTAGCGAGCGCCCGGGTACGGGCGGTCATACCAAAAACCTGCATGGCGTCAGGCGCTGAGTAGCAGCACCACAAAGCTTTCGCCATGGCGGTGACGTCTTCAGATGGCACCAGGTAGCCAGTGACGCCCTCCTCCACCAAATCTGGCGTGCCGCCTACGGCCGTGGCGACCACGGGCAGGCCGCAAGCCATGGCCTCTTGCAGGGTGCAACTGGTGCCTTCGGCTTGCGAGGGCAAGGCAAAGCAATTCAGGGTACGCATGATGACGGCAACATCGTCGCGCGCGCCGGCCAGCCAAGCCAGGTGCTGCAGCCCGGCGCTGGCCAGAATACCCTCCACCGCTTGGCGCAACGGGCCTTCGCCAACAATCACCAGGCGCGCGCGGGCGGCGGCTTCAGGGTGGGTTTGCAGCATGTGCACAAATGCCCTGGCCAACAAGGGCTGATTTTTGACCGTTTGCAGGCGGCCTACTGTGCCCAGCAGCCAGTGCTGGCCGGGTGTAAATGGGCAGCCTGGCGCGGCGGGCGGCACAACTTGTGGAGGTGAAAACGCCTCAGTGTCGACCCCATTGGCAATGAGCGACCGGCGCTGGGCTGGTACGCCAATGGCGTGGGCCAGGTAGTCGTCCAGGTCTTTCGACACGGGGACGTAGTGGCTAACGAAAGGCTTGTAGAGCTTGCGCAAGGTGCGGTAGCGGGGGTTGGCACCATGGGGGTCGTGGGCGTCCCAGCCGTGTTCAGCATGCACGCGCAGGGGGATGCGGGCGAGCCAGGCCAGTGGCGTAATTTCCAGCGCGGCCAGGTTGCAGGTGTGCAGCACGTCAGGCCGGAGTTGCCTGAGCAGGCGGTAAATGTGGGGGTACAACGGCACCGCGTGGCCGGGTGGTTTGTTCAATTCAATGAACTGCACGCCCGGTTGGGTGATGCGGTTTTTAAAGTCACTGATGGTGGTGAGTGACAGGACGATGTGCTCAAACTCATGTGCGGGCAGGCGGTTGATGAGTTGAACAATGACGTTTTCCAGCCCACCAATGGAGAAGCTGTAAACCACATGGAGAACGCGCGTACGCTGCGCTGGTAAAACCATGGTGCTAGCGGCTGGCCACAACGTGCCGGAACAGGTCGAGCTGGCCTTGTGTGGTCGCGTCCCAGGAAAAGGTTTCAGCGTGGGCACGGGTGGCTTGACGGCTGGGGTAGTGGGCAGACAGGTTATGCCAGGCGTCTGCCAGCCCCTGGCCGGAACGCGCGGGCATGAGCACGCCAGCATCAGGCGTGCTGACTACCTCAGGCGTGCCCCAGATGTTGGTGGCAATAACAGGGGTGCCGCAGGCCATGGCTTCCAGCAACACATTGGCCCAGCCCTCGCGACTGGAACACAGGGCCAAGGCGTCGGCGGCGCTGTACCACCACCTCAGGTCGGTTTGCGGCACGACGCCGACAAACCGCACGCGGTTGGTCACCCCCAGTTTTTCGGCTTGCTTTTGCAGCGCTGCACGTTCAGGGCCACCGCCGGCAATGAGCAAGCTGACGTCGGCCGGTAGCAGGGACAGCGCGTCGATGGCCAGATGGTGACCTTTGCGTTCGACGAGGTGACCCACACTGAGGATCAGTTTGCCGTGCTCGGGCAGACACAGCTTTTGGCGAGCGGCGGCGCGGGGTTCGGGTACAAAGCGTTGCAGGTCAACCCCGTTGCGCAGGGTGTGGAGTTTGGCGGGGTCGGCACCCAGACCATGCAAAGTGTCCATGAGCGCTTTGCACACGCCAATGGAGGCACTGGCCGCCTGGGCCGTTTGCAAAATGAGCTGGCGCGGGTAGGCGTGCTGGGGGATGAGGTTGAGGTCAGTGCCGCGGGCGGTGACGACAAAGGGTTTGCCTAGCTTGCGGGCGATGATGCTGGCGGCGACGCCGTCGGGGTAGTAGTAATGGGCGTCAATGAGGTCAAAGTCAAAGCCGTCTTTGATGAGTTTTTTGATCAGCGGCAAGGCGGCCATGGCCATGGTGTGCGGGGCCAGGTTCATGCCGACTTTAGGGGGCAGAAAGTACCGTGGGTGGTGCACTTCCAGGCCGTTGCGCTGCTCAACCCGGGGGGTGGCGGCAAACAGGCCGTAGTCCCCAAAGCGCGGGCCCTGGAATGGAAACCACGGGACCGGCGCGACCACCTTGGTCTGCACTTGACCGGTCTTGACCAGCTCGCGCAGGCGCGTTTCCACAAATATGCCGTGAATCGGCCGCACAGCGCTGGGGAACAGGCTGGAGAAAAGTAGAACGCGAAGGGGCTGCAGCATGGGTGGTGTTTTGAAACCGGTCATTCGGACGTTGCTACTGAACTGACAGGCATGGTGGTTGGCGCCCCTTGGGATTGACGCAGGAAGGCATCAAACATGAGTAACGTCCACAGGGGGGCCGAGTAGTCGCGCTGGCCACTGAGGTGCTGGCTGACCATGTCTTGCAAGACCTCGGGGTTGAAGTAGCCGGTGGCTTGTAACTGCGGGCCCAAGACAGCTTGCTTGAGGCGCTCTTTGAGCGGGCCACGCAGCCACTTGGCCAGCGGCACGGAGAAGCCCATTTTGGGGCGGTAGAGCACGTCGTTGGGCAAGCTCGGCTCAAACGCTTTTTTGAACAACCATTTGCCCTCTTGACCCTTGATCTTGAGGTGGCTGGGCAAGGTGGCTAGCCACTCGACCAACTGGTGGTCCATGAGCGGCTCACGCACTTCCAGGGAGTGGGCCATGCTGGCGCGGTCTACTTTGGTGTTGATGTCGCCCACCAGCCAGGTTTTGTAGTCGAGGTACTGGATAAGGGCCAGCGGGTCGTCCGTGTTGGCCTTGGCGGCGTGGTGTTTGAAGACCTCTTCAGCGCGGTAGCCGGCCAGGGTGCGCTTGAATGCAGGGGAATAAAGGCGCTCACGTTCATCCGCGCGCAGGATGGACATGCTGTGCATATAGGCTTGGGCCGAGTCAAAGGCCAAGGCCTGAAAAGTGGTCTTGGCGCGGAACATGCGCGGCGCCCAGTCGGCTTTGGGGTAAAGCTGCCCCAGGACGCCAAACAAGGGTTTGCGCAAACCCAGTGGCAAGGCGCTGCGGGCCTTTTCCTCCATCATGTGGAGGCGGTAGCGGCGGTAGCCACCAAAGGTTTCGTCACCTCCATCACCCGACAGGGCGACGGTGACGTGCTTGCGGGCCAGTTGACAGACGCGGTAGGTGGGGATGGCGGAGCTGTCGGCGTAGGGCTCGTCATACAGCCAGGCGAGTGTGTCGATAAGGTCAAAGTCGTCGCTTTTGACGATTTCGAGGTGATGGTCCGTTTTATAACGGTCGGCTACTTGCTGGGCAAAGGCGGACTCATTGAAGCTGGGGTCATCAAATCCGATGGCGCAAGTGCGCACCGGGGTGCTGCTGACACCGGCCATGGTGGCAACCACGGCGCTGGAGTCAACACCACCCGACAGAAAGGCGCCTAGCGGGACTTCTGCAATCATGCGCAGTTTGACGGACTCATCAAGACGGGCGCGCAGTTCATCAATCGCGTCTTCAGCGCAGATGGCGTTGTCCAGGGTGAACTGCACATCCCAATAGGGCTTGGGTGCCGGCATGGGTTGGCCGTGGCGCAGCGTCAGTGTGTGGGCCGAAGGCAGTTTGTGGGCGCCGCTGTAAATGCAGCGGGGATCGGCCACGTAGCCCAGGGCAAAGTACTCTTCGACGGCCAAGGGGTCCAGAGTGCGAACAAAGTCAGGGTGGGCGGTGATGACTTTGAGCTCGGAACCAAACACAAAAGTGCCATCGGCCAGCAATGCATAAAACATGGGCTTGACGCCCAGGCGGTCACGCGCGAGAAACAGGGTTTGCTGGTTGCGGTCCCACAGGGCAAACGAGAACATGCCACGAAAGCGCTGGACGCAGGCCTCGCCCCAGGATTCCCAAGCGTGCAATATGACTTCAGTGTCACTGCGGGTGCGAAAGGTGTGGCCGAGGGCCTTGAGCTCTGGCACCAGCGCCTGGTAGTTGTAGATCTCACCGTTAAAGACGACGACGACCGAGTGGTCTTCGTTAAACAGGGGTTGCTGGCCGGTGGAGACATCAATGACCGAAAGGCGGCGGTGGCCGAAGGCAACACCAGGCTCTTGGTGCAGGCCGGATTCATCGGGGCCCCGGTGGGACTGGATGTTGTTGATGCGGGTAAGGAGCGCGGTGTCGAAGTTGCGCTTGGTACGGGTGTCAAAAAGTCCGGAAATGCCACACATGGTTATTTTTTGGAGCGGGTTTGCTCAAGCAGGGTTTGCAGTGCGGGGCCATTGGCCTGGATGAAAGTGGCAAGGGTGGCATCACCCTCCCCGGCCTGGCCTTTGGGGGCGTAAACGATGATCGCGGCAGAGTCATCACCACGGCCCAGCAGCCGATAAAAGGCACCATAGACTTTGGCCAAGGTGTCACTGGCCGTCAGCGTGCCATTGATCCAATAAATTTGCCAGGCCACCAGACGCTCGTCATGGGTCTGACCGGGCACGGGCGAGCCGCGTAACTCGGCGGTACGCCAGGGCATGGTCTGCTCGCCCAGTGACACGGTGCGTGTGCCGCGAGCGACTTGGGTCCACGGTGCATCTTTTAATTTAACCAGCACATTTTCAGAACTAACCAGCTTGCGGCGATAGTCTTGTAAGCGGTAATAAGCCACGTAAACGCCAACGGACTGATTACCCTGGGTGTAAGTGGTGTTTATTTGCGCAGAGGGATTTTGAAAATCAGGCTGAAAAACAGCGACAGGCGCTAACGATGCAACCCAGCCAGAGGACAGTGCGCTGGGGGCACTAAGTTGTGGTTCGGCGCGATTAGCCGACTGGTCAATGGCCCACAAGGCAGCGTGCGGCCAGACGACGGCGATGGCAAAACCGACAGTTGCGATGCAGAGACTCATGGCAGCCAAGGGCGCGCGCGCTTTAGCAGAGGGGGCGACTGCATTGACATCCAACACCGGATCCGGCTCGGACCAGCGGGCGCCAACAATGAACATGAGCATGATGACCACGCCAAAAAAGACCCAGCCATAAATCAAATGGTCTACCCCGGCGGCGAGCTTGTTGTCGGACAAATGCCCCAGCATGACGATAAGGTAGGCGCGCAGCCAGTTCGCCAGCACGGGCACCAAAATGGCAACGCCGATGAACAACACCCGGCGCTGGGTGGACTGGTAATTGAGGTAGGCAAACAGGGTGCCTACCGTGAGCGAGGCGATAAGGTAACGCACGCCGCTGCAGGCCTCAACCACCGACCAGTTGCCGGAGGGTATGACGAACTGCAGGCCTTCGCGGTACACCGGAATGCCGCTGGCGCGCAGGGCCAGCACGGTGAAATCAGCCGTCCACTCCATGAGTTGGGGCATGAGAAAGTCGCCAATGGGGACAGCAAAAAACAAGAAAAGCAAGGGGAAGGTAATTAACCGCGCCACGGCGAACCCTAAAACTGCCGGCACGGCAATGACCAGCAGGGTAACCAGCGCGAGTTGGGTGGCGGCATTGACCGCCACCAAGTCGCCCAGCAGCCAGCCAAAAGCAACCACCACAATGGCCAGAATGGCCCAGCGGTTGGGCTGCGGCGTGTGGGCGAGCAAGAGGCTGCGCTGGCGCCAGATGAGCCATAAGGTGATGGGCGGCACCAGAAAGGCGTGAGTGAAGGTATCGGAGCGCGACCAGATGTCAACCATGGCGAGGCCGGTGTCGCGGTACAAAAACAAGATCCAGCCCAGCAGCAACCCAAGCGCCCCCAAGGCCTGCCGCCAGGCGGGCGAAATGGGTTGAGCCGGAATTGCGTGTGCGTTAGCCATCAATCAGATAGGTTGGGGAGTCAGGTGGGTGTCGATGCGGCTGAGGTGGGCATGCCAGCTATAGCTTTGAACGACGCGCTGGCGGCCTCTCTGACCTAGGGCAGTGGCTTGGGCGGGGGCTGCCAGCAGCGCGGAGATTTCACGAACAAAGTCGGTTGCACTCAGGGCGCTGATGAGCTCGGTGCCGGCTTGGGCATCAACGGCTTCGACGCAGGACTGCGCGGCCACAACAGGGCGGGCCATAGCCATGGCCTCTAAAATTTTGTTTTGAATACCGCGCGCCACGCGCAAAGGCGCCACCACCAGCGCGGCATGCTGCAAGTAGGGCCGTACGTCGGGCACGGTGCCGGTGACAACAACGTGGCTGGACGCCAGCGCCAGCACAGCAGCGGGCGGGCTGCGGCCCACAATATAAAAGCGCAACTGCGGCCAGGACGGCAACAGCGCGGGCAGGATGTCGGCCACAAACCAGGTGACGGCGTCGATGTTGGGCCAATAGTCCATGGCACCGGTGAAGACCAGCGGGATTTCTGCAGGGTCTGACGACGCGGCTGAAAAGGGCGAAGCGCGGGCCGGGTCGGGCGCAAAGAAGTCGGCGTCCACGCCGTTGCTCATGGCCTCGACCTGGTGGGCGCATTCGGGGGCCATGC
>CAZLRQ010000143.1:0-6731 GCA_964562035.1 uncultured Rhodoferax sp.
GCCCCGGCTGGGTGCTGACGCCCCTGGTGCAAAAGCAGGTGGACGCCAAGGCCGCCGCGCAGGGCATCACCAACGCCGAGGCCACCAAGCAGTTGCTGGGCGAAAAAGAGCCTTCACTGCAATTCACCACCCCGGAAGAACTGGGCGCGCTGGCCGTGTTCTTTTGCTCTGCTGCCGGCAACAACGTGCGCGGCGTGGCCTGGAACATGGACGGCGGCTGGACAGCGCAATAACGCTATATTTTAAATAGCTACTCGCGCATAATGGACGGGGGCTAGAGGCCTAAAAGGCTTAAAATATCCCGGTCTTGGCAGACGGGCATTTTGGGGGCAAGGGCTTGCCCCTGGCCTCAGGTGGACTGCTTGAACGCCACCACGGCCTGGTTGCGCAATGTGCGCAGCAAGGCCAGTTCTTTCTCGTCCAGCACCAAACCGCCCTTCTCGGCCTTGTCGGCGTAAATCAGGCCAAACGGGCGGCCTTTGATCATCAGCGGCAGCAGCAAAAAGGTCGGTGCGTTCGCTGACTTTCGGTACCACGCGGGCAGGCGTTGTGCCAAGTGCGGCTCGCTGGCGTCGCTGATCATGGTGTCGGCGCCCTTGAGGCAAACCACAGAAAAAAGATCGCTGGGTGTCGCCTTGAGCGGGATGCTGAACGCCTTGACCAGCGTGTCCTCGCCCTGCCC
Organism: uncultured Rhodoferax sp.; assembly: GCA_964562035.1. Classification (GTDB taxonomy): domain Bacteria; phylum Pseudomonadota; class Gammaproteobacteria; order Burkholderiales; family Burkholderiaceae_C; genus Rhodoferax. The sequence continues at coordinate 683 of CAZLRQ010000143.1, forward strand.
CAAGCCAAACCGCCCGGTCAAAGCCTCGATCTTGGGGTCCCGCATGCAAAACACCACATGCCGAAAATCCAGCGCGCGAAACATGGTCTCCAGAATCATGCGCAGCACATCACTGAGCTTGAACTCATCCACCATGGCGTCGGTGATCTCCTGAATGCCTGACGACAAAATTTGCGCCACATGGTTCGCGGGTTTCGCCGCCACCGGCGCAACGGCCGAAGACTCCACCTCGGTGGCGTGCAACTCCAGAAAAGACAGAGAGTCTGGCGCACTCTCTTGGGGGGTGCCGTCCAGCAAACCGGCGGCGGTGGGCTCGTTGAGCAGCTTGGACGCCGCTGAACCGGCCGCCACATTCAAGTCCATGGCAGCCGCCATGTCGATGAGTTTTTTACGCGCCACCACCGTGGTGGCCTGAATTTCAGCCACGCTCACACCCAGACACTGGGCGTAGCGCTTGGCCACCTGGGCCAGACGACTGTCAACGTCTTTCGGCTCGGAGCGCAACAAGATGTCGGCCATCTCATTGGCGGCGCCGGCGGTCCAGCGCAGACGCTCGGTCAAATCAACAGGTTGGCGCGAGGGCGGCTCCCCAACGGGCTTGCGCATGCTGCGCTGAATGCCATCGGGCAGGCCCCAGGCTTTGGCCACGCCGGTGCCCAAGGTCTCGTAGTTCAGCCCCAACACACTGGCCGAAGCAGTGGCTTCACTCACCGGGTTGCGCGGGCCAACGCACAGGCCCCGCACGGCACGGGCCTCTTCCGGAAAATAAAACTCGGCCAGCAGGCGCCCCAGGTTCTGAAACAGCGCGCCGATAAAGGCCTCTTCACTGCCGCGCACGCCGGCACTCAGCTCACCGGCAATCGACCCGGCCATGAGTGCGCGCAAAAACTCTTCCTTCAGCACGGTGGCGTGGGTTTTGTCCTGCATGCGCTCCAGCAGCACCAGGCTGAGCGCCATGTTGCGAATACCGTTAAAGCCCACCAGGCTCACCGCCCTGGAGACCGTGCTGATGCTGCCACCCCGCGCAAAGTGGGCGCTGTTGACCAGACGCAGCAACTTGTTGGTCAGCGCCACATCCTTCAAAATTTCACTGGTGACATTGCCCACACTCTCGGTCTCCGAGGTGGCCATGCCCTGAATGCGGATGATCGAGTTGGAGAGCGCCGGGAAATCGGTTTTGTGCCGCATGCGGCGCAGCAAAAAGTCCAGCGTGCCGTTGCCGCCCCCGGCGCCTGCCTCGGCCGTTGCGCCCTCTGCGCCCGGCGACACACCCAACCAGCTCACCAACTCGTCACGAAACACCTCGGCACTGGCGTGGCGCAGCAGCGGATCGCGGGCCAGCCCCCGCATGACAATGGCCCGCAAGCGGTCATCCACATCGGCACTCAGGTCGTTGGGCAGCGTGAGTTGCTCGTTGATCACGCGCTGAATGGCGCGATGGGGGTCGCGCTCGGCCATGAGGGAGCGCCCCGACAACATCTCGGCCAGCACCACGCCAACCGCAAAGACATCCATCAAGACGGTGGGTGGCAGGCCTTTGGCGGCCTCGGGCGACAAGTAGCCCGGTGTGCCGCTGATGCTGTCAGCCGCCTCGGCACCGGTGGCCACCTGGGCCTGCGCCGCAATACCAAAGTCCATGATGCGCGCCCGCCCAGCGGGGTTGATCATCACATTGGACGGCTTCAAATCGCGGTGAATGACGCCAGCGGCGTGGGCCACCATCAGGGCTTCGAGCATCTCCAGCGCCAGGGCGACGGCCTCAGAAGTGGGCAAGGCACCGCGCTTGCCCAGCACCGTGGCGAGGGTTTGGCCCTCCACATACTCAAACACGAGGTAAGGCTGCTGGTTATGGGCATCGGCCTCAAACAGCGGAACAATGCCGGGGTGCGTCAGGCGGCTGACGCTGCGGGCTTCCTGCAGCCAGCCCGTCATGGTGCGGGGGTCGGCGCCCTGCTCCATCTTCATCAGCTTGATGGCCACCTCGCGCTCCAACCGGGGGTCAAAGGCCAGCCAGACGACTGATTGCGCCCCGTGGCCCAGGATGCGACGCAACTCGAACCGCCCCAGCAGCCCGGGTTCTCTGGGGCCCGCGGTGGGATTGGTTATTTTTTTAAGGGTCGAGAGAGGTGAAAAATTGGCCATGTGTCACTCTGTGTCAGACCCCCATGCGGAAGTGGTCTCTTTGGCCCAGAGTATGACACTGCGCCGGGTCGCCCCGCCGCCCTGCACTGCGCCTATTTCAACTGGACCGCACCTGACACATTGACCAGCACCAGGGTCTTGCCGGCCTCGATGGGCACCGGCGCGTCGGCCATGCTGGACTTGGCCTCCATGGCCATCACGCGGGGGCGCGGGGTGTAGCCCGCATCATTGGCGTTTACGCTGACTTCGCGCAGCGTGTAGCCCGAAAAGCCAAAGGCCTGCGCAATTTCGGTCGCACGCACCTTGAAACTCTGGATGGCCAGCGCCTGCGCCTCGCGCTCCACCACCGCACGCTGGGTCCGGCTCAAGCCAAAGCTCACGTTGCTGACGGTCAAAGTCTGAATCTTGCCCGCGGTGCTGCTGATGCGGGCAAAGTCACGCCCCTCCAGAATCAACTCCGCCGTGCCTTGCCAGCCAATCGGCTTGCCGTCACGGCCATAACGCGGGTACAGGCTGAAGCTGCCGGTGCGGGCGTCAAGTTGCCCGGGCTGGGCGGCTTTTTTGGCCTCGGCCAAGGCCACGTCCAGAGCCGTCTTGAGTTGGGTCTGCACCACGTTGGCGTCCACCCCGTCACGGGTGGTGGACATGGCAATGGACAACAAATCCTGCGGCGCCTCGACGCTGCCGCTGGCCGAGAGTTGCACCACGTTCTGCGGCACCGGCATTTGTTGACCAAAAGTGGCACTAGCCCCCGCCCACATTGCGCATACAGCTATCAATTTAAGTTTATTTTTCAAGTTTTTTTCTCATCAAAAGACAAATTGGATTACTCAAGCCGCACCTGCGGAACAAGTCAGCCGGGCCGGGCGTCAAGGCGACTCGTAGCGAATCTCACGCAACTGCTGGCGCATTTGCTGGCGTCGCTGGGCGCGCTCTTCATCGGACAAGGTGCGGCCACTGTCCAGTGCCTCCTGGCGCAAGGCCTCAGAGCCAATCACTTCCTGGCCCCGTGAGGCCTTCAGCGCTGCGCGCAGTTCGGCGCGCCGTTGCTCACTCAGGCGCTGGGCCGAGCTTGCATCCGCATCTGCCGGGGACCGGGCCCAAACACCAGCGGCCAGACACCCCACCCCCATCAGCAGAAAAAATCTAAAAATCTTCATGAGGTGAACATAACGCGAAAACAGCCCATATTGCATGCTTGGGGGTTTGCTGCTGTACGGCGCGGCGCAACATTTGTAACAGTGTGTCAAACCCGGAGTCTCAATTCTGATTTGGCAGCGTTCCGCCTGCAGAATCCGCTTTGTTACAAATACAGAAGAGGCCTCTTATGTCCCAACCGCCCATCCGCAATGACAAGATCATGGTCGTTGACGACGACGCCCGCATTCGCGACCTGCTGCGCCGCTACCTCACGCAAGAGGGTTTTGAGGTGCTGCAAGCCGAAGACGGCAAATCGCTCACCCGCATCTTGCTGCGCGAGCCAGTCGACCTGATTGTGCTGGACCTGATGATGCCCGGTGAAGACGGCTTGTCGATTTGCCGGCGCCTGCGCGCCGCCAATGACCGCACACCCATCATCATGCTCACCGCCAAGGGGGAAGACGTGGACCGCATTGTGGGCCTGGAGGTGGGCGCCGACGACTACCTGGGCAAGCCCTTCAACCCGCGCGAGTTGCTGGCACGCATTCATGCCGTGCTGCGCCGCCGCCCGGCCCTGGAGGCGCCGGGCTCCCCGTCCAGCGAGCAGGAAGTGGTCAACTTTGGCCCCTTCACTTTTGACCTGGGTGCCCGCACCCTGCGCCGCGACCAGGAAGATTTGCCACTGACGACAGGCGAGTTCGCCATGCTCAAGGCGCTGGTGCGCCACCCGCGCCAGCCTTTGTCGCGTGAAAAACTGGCCCAACTCGCGCGGGGCCGCGAATTCGAGCCTTTTGACCGCAGCCTGGACGTGCAGGTGTCGCGCCTGCGCAAGCTGGTGGAGCAAGACGCCACCGTGCCGCGCTACATTCAGACCGTCTGGGGCGTGGGCTATGTGTTTGTGCCGGACGGCACGAGTTAAACCTTGGCTGAGACACAACCCCACGCCCCGGACCTGACCAGCCCCATGCCGCTGGAGCCGGGGCTGACCCACAAGGCCAGCGGTTTGCGCTGGGGACTGAGCCTGTTTTGGCGCACCTTTTTTCTGCTGGCCCTGCTGCTGATTGGCAGCATATTGGCCTGGCTGCAAACCTTGCGCGCGCTGGAGTTTGAGCCGCGAGCCATCCAGACCGCGCAGCAAATTGCATCGCTGGTCAACCTCAGCCGTGCGGCGCTGGTGCACTCGGACGCCATCAACCGGGTGTCCCTGATCAAGACCATGACCGACGAGGAAGGCGTGCGCATTGTGCCGCGCGAGCCCGTGGACACCTTTGAGCCCTTTGACACCGACGCCCTGAGTCAAAACATCTCGCTTGAACTCGAATCCCGGCTCGGGCCTGGCACGGTGGTGGCCAACAGCGTGAACCGGGAACCCGGCCTGTGGGTCGGCTTCACCATTGAGGGTGACCACTACTGGCTGCGCGCCGACCGCGCCCGCTTCAACCCCACCGCGGGCAGCACCTGGTTGATCTGGCTGATCACCGCAGCCGTGTTGTCGCTGGCCGGTGCGGCGCTCATTGCCCGCCTCATCAACCTGCCGCTCAAGCAACTGTCGTTTGCCGCCAGCAAGGTGCGCGACGGTGACTTTGACGCCAGCCGGCTGGACGAAACCGTGGCCACCAGCGAAATCCGGGCGGTCAACATCGGTTTTAACCGCATGACCCAGAAGCTGGCCAAGATTGAAGAAGACCGCGCCATCATGCTGGCCGGCATTTCGCACGACCTGCGCACGCCGTTGGCCCGCCTGCGCCTGGAAGCCGAGCTGAGCGTGGCCGACCCCGAGGCGCGCGACCACATGGCCGCCGACATTGCCCAACTCGACGCCATCATCGACAAGTTTCTGGACTACGCCCGCCCCGGCAGCGTGAGTCTGGGGCCGGTGCCGCTGCGCGCGGTGATCGAGTCGTGCGTGCACCGCCTGAGAAACCGCACCGACATGCAGTTCAAGCTGGACATGGCCGATGACCTGATGGTGCTGGCTGACGAGGTGGAGTTGGGCCGCGTCATCACCAACCTGCTGGAAAACGCGCGGCGCTATGGCAAGTCGGTAGACAGCGGCATAGCCCGCGTGGACATTGCCGCCAAGGCACGGGACAACGCGGTGCTGCTGCGGGTGCGCGACCACGGCCTGGGTGTGTCCCCCGAGCAGTTGGCCAGCCTGACCACCCCGTTTTACCGCGGCGAAGCGGCCCGCACGGCCGCCAACGGCGCAGGCTTGGGGCTGGCGATTGTGGAAAAAACCATTTCCCGCATGGGTGGTGCCTTTGCCCTGAGCAACAGCAGCTCGGGCGGGCTGGCGGCCAATATCAAGTTGCAGCGCGCACCAGACCAGCCGGGCTGACGCATCAACGTGGCTTGCGGGCCACCTTGCCCTTAACGCGGCCCGAGCCGTTGTCACGCGGGGGCAAGCCGGTGTGCTGGGTGAGCAGGTCGCCTTTGCGCACGGACTTCACGGTTGCAGGGGCGACGCCTGGCGCTGGCCGGCTGGCCACCGTGGTGGAATTTTTGCGCCGGGCGCTGGTGTAGTTGCCGTCGGTCAGCGGCTGAAAGGTCGGAATCAGGTGGTGCTTGCCGTTGCCGATCAAATCCGCCCGGCCCATGGTCTTCAAAGCCTCGCGCAAGAGCGGCCAGTTGTTGGCATCGTGGTAGCGCAAAAAGGCCTTGTGCAGGCGCCGACGCCGGTCACCTCGCACGATGTCCACACTCTCGCTCTCGCGGGTGATCTTGCGCAGCGGGTTCTTGTTGCTGTGGTACATGGCCGTGGCCGTGG
>CAZLRQ010000144.1:0-6726 GCA_964562035.1 uncultured Rhodoferax sp.
GGCCAGGTGTTTGGCCCGGTGCGCGGCGGTGTCGCCATTGCCGTGATTTTGGTGGGCGCCTTGCTGGCGGCCACGACTGGCGTGGTGGCGGCAGCCGTGATCTCCATGGGCCTGATTTCGCTGCCCGTGATGCTGCGCTATGGCTACAGCCGCACCATTGCCACGGGTGCCATTACCGCCTCTGGCACGTTGGCGCAAGCCATTCCACCGTCATTGGTGCTGATCGTGCTGGCCGACCAGTTGGGTCGTTCGGTGGGCGACATGTACTCCGGCGCGCTGATTCCAGGCCTGATGCTGGTGGGCATTTATATTTTGTTCATCGTGGCCGTGGCCATCTTCAAACCCGCCATGGTGCCGGCCTTGCCGCCCGAAGCGTTGCTCTACAAAGAAGACAACGGCAAGTCGGGCCACCGCTCCTTGCTGGTTCTGGTGTTGATTTGCGCTGCCGTGGGCTACGCCTGGGCTCAGGTGCACGATGGCTTGCTGACCAGTTGGCTGGAGCGCTCGGTGCCCTCCCCCAAAGACGAGATTGTGATTTTGTCGCTCACCCTGGCCTCACTGACTGGCTTGGCGCTGGCGGTTTTCAATCACTTGACCAAGATGGGCTTGCTCTCAAGGCTGGCAGAGCAGGTGACGTTTGTGCTGATGCCCCCGCTGATCTTGATCTTTTTGGTGTTGGGTACGATTTTTCTGGGCGTGGCCACCCCCACTGAAGGCGGTGCCATGGGTGCGCTGGGCGCGCTGATTCTGGCGCTGGGCAAACGCCGTTTGTCCATGCCCTTGATGAAGCAGGCGCTGGAAAGCACCGCCAAATTGGCCACGTTTGTGCTGTTCATCTTGATTGGCTCCACCGTGTTCAGCTTCACGTTCAATGCGGCTGACGGTCACATCTGGGTGGAGCACCTGTTCAATGGCATTCCCGGTGGCGCCATGGGCTTTTTGATTGTGGTGAACATTTTGGTGTTCATCCTGGGCATGTTCATCGACTTCTTCGAGATTGCGTTTATCGTGATCCCGATTTTGGCGCCGGTGGCTGAAAAGATACTGCCTGGCTTGGTGCCCGGCATGTCCGCCGATCAGGCCATGATCTGGTTTGGCGTGATCATTGCCATGAACCTGCAAACCTCATTTTTAACGCCTCCCTTTGGCTTTGCCCTGTTTTACCTGCGCAGCGTAGCGGCCAAGTTTGACTACAAAGACCGGGTCACCGGCAAGCTGATTCCCGCCGTCAAGACCGCGGAAATCTACAAGGGCTCGATTGCGTTCATCATCTTGCAGCTCATCATGGTCGCAGCCGTCATCAGCTTCCCTGCACTGGTGACGGGTGGCTTGGTTAAAGAAGAGAGCTTGAGCAACACCGAGATCATGGACTTGCTGAACATGCCGGAGCCTGCCGAGGTTGAGCCCGCCACGATTGAGATGCCGGGTAGCGAGGGCGAGGGCAAGACCGAAGAAATCGACCCCATGAAAGCGATGCAGGACGAGATGAACAAAGCCGCCGACGCACCCAAGCAGTAAGCGCTGACAGCAGCCAACCCGGAGGTTGGCTGCACCCATAAAAAAAAGGCCTTGAAGGCCTTTTTTTTTATGGTTCCAACTGCAGCAATGCAGTTGGAACCCCGGACGCCTGTTCGGCGCTTACAGCTTTTGACGCTGCATGAACGTGTCAAAGCCAGACTCTGCAAAACGGAACCAGAGAATCTGGTCACGCTGGAAACCACGGTAGTCAGCGTAAATTTTCTTCCAGTCCGGGTTGGAGGCGTTGAGTTCGTTGTAAATGGCCATCGAGGTCTTGAACGACGCATCCATCACTGACGCCGGGAAAGGCACCACCTTGGTCTTGGCGCCAACCAGTTGCTTCAAGGCGCCTGGGTTGCGGGCGTCGTAACGGGCTTGCGTAACCACATGGGCCTGGTTAGACGCGGCCTGGATGATGGCCTGGTTTTCTTTCGACAAGCCGTTGAACGCCTTGTTGTTGATATAAAACTCAAGGTTCAGGCTACCTTCCCACCAGCCGGGGTAGTAGTAGAAAGGCGCGACCTTATTGAAGCCCAGCTTCTGGTCGTCGTAAGGCCCAATCCACTCGGCCGCATCGATCGTGCCTTTTTCCAGCGCTTGGTAAATTTCACCGCCAGGAATGTTCTGGGGCACACCGCCCATGCGCTCAATGACCTTGCCCGCAAAACCGCCCACACGGAATTTCAGGCCTTTGATGTCAGCGGGGGACTTGACCTCTTTGCGGAACCAGCCGCCCATTTGCGCACCCGTGTTGCCGCCCAGGAAGTTGACGATGTTGTACTTGGCGTAAAACTCGCGCATCAGCTTGCCGCCGTTGCCGTCCACCATCCAGGAGGTGAGCTGGCGAGAGTTCATGCCAAACGGAATGGCGCCACCAATGGCGAACGCTTCGTTTTTGCCAAAGAAATAGTAAGGGGCTGTGTGGGCCATTTCCACCGTGGCGTTTTGAACCGCATCGACCACACCGAACGGAGGCATCAACTCGCCAGCCGGATGAACCGATATCTCGAATTTTCCGCCCGACATCTCTTTGACGGCCTTGGCAAACACCTCAGCCGACCCGTAAATGGTGTCAAGCGACTTGGGGAAACTTGACGCCAGACGCCAACGAATGGCAGCTTGGGCGTGAACGGCGGGGGCTGCACCCGCAGCCAGTACGCCGGCAATGCCCGCATTTTTAATCAGTGAACGACGATCCATTAATTACTCCTTTTATAAATTAGTGACCAAACCAACGACTGAGCATAAAGAAATTGGGCAGCGGCTCAGCCCCGTGGCACAACCAAGACCAGGGACTGTGGGGGCTTTACAGCTTGACTGTTGCCATGTAAGCGTTGAATGGCGACTCAGAGAACCGGGCCCACAGCAACTGGTCACGCTGGAAGGCGCGCATGTCCTGGTGGATTTTCTTGAACTCCGGCGACTTGGCTTCGTGCTCGGCAAACACTTCCATGGACGCTTTAAAGCCCGCATCCATGATCGACTTGGGGAAAGCCTTGAGTTTGGTCTTGGCGCCGACCAGCTTGCGCAAGGCAATTGGGTTAACGGCATCGTATTTGGCGGTCATGTCACGCGCGGCAACGGCTGTTGCCGCGTCCACAATGGCCTGAAACTCGGGGCTCAAAGCGGCATAGGCCTTGGCATTGATAAAGAACTCCAGCTCGGCGCCACCCTCCCACCAGCCGGGATAGTAGTAAAACGGCGCGACCTTGTTGAAGCCGAGCTTTTCGTCGTCATACGGGCCAACGAACTCGGTGGCGTCCAGCGTGCCTTTTTCCAGCGCCTGGTAGACCTCGCCCGCAGGCATGTTCTGCGCGATCACACCTAGTTTTTGCATGGCTTCGCCGAACAAGCCGCCGCCCAGGCGCATTTTCAGACCCTTCAGGTCAGCCGGGCTCTTGATTTCCTTGCGGTACCAGCCCCCCATTTGGGTGCCGGTGTTGCCGGCACTGCGGCTCTTGATGTTGTACTGGGCGTAAAACGCGTCCATCAGCTTGCGGCCGTTGCCATGCTCCATCCAGGCGTCCATCTGGCGCGCTGTCAAGCCAAATGGCACGGCACAACCAAAGGCGAAGATGGAGTTTTTACCGGTGAAATAGTAAGGTGCGGTCTGCGCCATCTCCACCGTGCCGTTTTGCAAAGCATCCACCACACCAAAAGCAGGCATCAACTCACCGGCAGGGTGCACAGACACTTCAAATTTGCCGCCAGACAGCGCCTTGACGGTTTTTGAAAACATCTCGGCACTGCCAAAAATGGTATCAAGGGACTTGGGGAAACTCGATGCCAGGCGCCAACGCACATTGGTCTGCGCATGCACAGCCGGCGCCATGCCGGCAGCGAGTACACCGGCAAGTCCGGCGTTTTTAATGATTGACCGACGATCCATCAGGGTCGCTCCTTTTATTGTGGATTGAAAAACTCGTTCTGCTGAGTGCAGAACAGCCAAGTATTAAACACCGTATCTTAGGGTGGGCGCGCCGCCGCAAACATGGGGACATTCCCTCTCTGGCTTCACGGCGAGAAGAAGAACATGCCGAGGTCAACCGACTTGGATACCGCTCACACCACCACCTTGAGCACGGGTGGCGACTCTTGCATCAGTACCCCAAAACGCTCGCGCACCGAGGTTTCGATGCCCACGGCATCCAGCCCTTGCAGGGCTAACAGTTTGGCCGGGTCACCGTGCTCAATGAACTCATCGCGCAGGCCGAGTTGCAACACAGGTGTGACCACGTCAGCGGCCTGCAGGGCCTCCAACACAGCGCTACCGGCGCCGCCCATGAGGGCACCCTCCTCCACCGTGACCAAGGCGTCATGGCTAGCGGCCACTTGCAGCAGCAAAGCCACGTCCAGCGGCTTGGCCCAGCGCATGTTGACCACCGTGGCGCCCAGCGCCTCAGCCGCCTTGAGCGCCGGGTACAGCAGCGTGCCAAAGGCCAGAATGGCCACGCCCTGGCCTTTGCGCCTGATCTCGCCCTTGCCAAACGGCAACGCCGCCAGGCTCGTCTGCACCGCCACCCCGGCACCAGCACCACGCGGGTAGCGCACAGCCACCGGATGGTCTTGCTCAAACGCGGTGGACAGCAGTTGGCGGCACTCGTTTTCATCTGCCGGGCAGGCCACGCTGACATTGGGAATGCAGCGTAAAAAGGGAATGTCATAGGCCCCGGCATGGGTGGCGCCATCGGCCCCCACCAGGCCGGCGCGGTCCAGCGCAAACACCACGGGCAGGTTTTGAATGGCCACGTCGTGAATCAACTGGTCGTAGGCGCGCTGCAGGAATGTGGAGTAAATGGCCACCACGGGCTTCAAGCCCTCGCAAGCCAGGCCCGCGGCAAAGGTCACCGCGTGCTGTTCGGCAATGCCGACGTCAAAGTAGCGCGCGGGAAAGCGCCGCTCAAACTCCACCATGCCCGAGCCCTCACGCATGGCGGGCGTGATACCGACCAAACGCGGGTCATGCGCCGCCATGTCGCACAGCCACTGACCAAACACCTGGGTGAAAGTGAGCTGCGGTGGCGTGGCCGGTTTTTGCAGGCCCACAGCCGGGTCAAACTTGCCCGGGCCGTGGTAGGCCACCGGGTCGGCCTCGGCCAGCTTGTAGCCCTGGCCTTTTTTGGTCACCACGTGCAAGAACTGCGGTCCCTTGAGGTGCTTGATGTTCTCCAGCACCGTCACCAGCGTTTCGACATCGTGCCCGTCAATGGGGCCGATGTAGTTGAAGCCAAATTTTTCAAACAGCGTGGCCGGCAGCACCATGCCTTTGGCATGCTCTTCAATGCGCTTGGCCAACTCAAACAGCGGCGGCGCGCCTTTGAGCACCGTTTTACCGACGTTTTTGGCGGCGGCATAAAACTGCCCGCTCATCAACTGCGCCAGGTAGCGGTTGAGCGCGCCCACGGGGGGGCTGATGCTCATGTCGTTGTCGTTGAGGATGACCAGCAGATTGCAATCGGCCACACCGGCGTTGTTCAGCGCCTCAAAGGCCATGCCGGCGGTCAGGGCACCGTCGCCGATGACAGCAATGGCGCGGCGCTCCTCGCCCTTGATTTTGGCGGCCAGCGCCATGCCCAAAGCGGCAGAAATGGAGGTGCTGGAGTGCGCCGTGCCAAACGCATCAAACTCGCTCTCCGCGCGCTGCGGAAAACCGCTCAAGCCGCCCATTTGACGCAACGACGCCATGCGGTCACGCCGCCCGGTCAAAATTTTGTGCGGGTAAGTTTGGTGGCCCACATCCCACACCACCCGGTCATGCGGGGTGTTGAACACGTAGTGCAAAGCCACCGTGAGCTCGACCGTGCCCAGGTTGGAGCTGAGGTGGCCGCCGGTTTTGGCCACGCTGCTAAGCAGGTAAGCCCGCAACTCGTCTGACAGCAAAGGCAGTTGGTCGCGCCGCAGGCTGCGCAACTCAGCGGGGCTGTCAATATGGGGCAACAAAGGAGAAAGCTGGATTGACATATGCTATATTTTTAATAGCTATCAGCGCTTATTCTATAAGGGCTAAAGGCCTATATTGTTAATAATTATTCAGATGAACGGGCTGGGGGTCATCCCCACCTCAACTGGCCCGGTTCACCACCATGTCAGCCAAACCGCGCAAGGCTTGCGTGTTGCGCAAGCCGCTTTGAGCCAGCGCCTCATGGGCCTGGCTCAGCAAAGACTGGGCGTAATCGGCCGACTGCGCCAGCCCCAGCAAAGACACATAGGTGGGCTTGTCCTGGTCCGCGTCCTTGCCCGCGGTCTTGCCCAGGGTGGCCGAATCGGCAGTCACGTCCAGAATATCGTCCACCACCTGAAAGGCCAGGCCAATGGCCGCGCCATAGGTTTGCAATGCGACCTGGGCTGCGCTGCTGGGGTAACCGCAGGCGGCGCCCATCATGACGCTGGCTTGCAACAGTGCGCCGGTTTTCAGGCGGTGCATGTCACGCAACTGGTTTTCTGTGAGGGGCAAGCCCACGCTGGCCAGGTCAATGGCTTGGCCACCGGCCATGCCGCCACTGCCAGCCGCCCGAGCCAACAGGCGACACAGCGTAGCCTGGCGCTGGGCGCACAGAGTGGCGTCGTCCGGGGTCAACAACTCAAACGCCAGGGCCTGCAATGCGTCACCCGCGAGCAAGGCGCTGGCCTCACCAAACTGCACATGCACCGTGGGCTTGCCGCGGCGCAGCACATCGTTGTCCATGCAGGGCATGTCGTCGTGCACCA
>CAZLRQ010000145.1:0-6667 GCA_964562035.1 uncultured Rhodoferax sp.
CCAACCCGCCGCACCCGCGGCCATCACGTTCTCAACCTGAAAACCAATGGTGCCCTGGAGGGTGATGGGGACGCCAGAGAGCGCGATGGTGTGGCGTTCACTGCCCTCGGCCGCCACCAAGTGGCCGTTTTCAACATACACACCCCGGTGACCTTGGGCCAGGTGCGTGGCCAGCGTCGGGTGGTGCCGGTCGGCACCAAAAAACGTGGTGGCGCCCCGGCAATGTCTGGCCATGGCCACCACGATCGGATCGGTGGCATTGAGCACGGCCATGCCACTTGGCGAAATGTTTTGCACGATCACGCGCTTGAGCACCGCCAGATCCTCCACCGTGGTGATGTAGTTCAGGCCCAAGTGGTCGCCGCTGCCCACGTTGGTGACCACGGCAACATCACAGCGGTCAAAGGCCAATCCTTCACGCAGCATGCCGCCGCGGGCGGTTTCAAGGACGGCGGCGTCCACGTCGGGGTGCTGCAGCACGTTGCGTGCGCTTTTAGGGCCACTGCAGTCACCGGTGTCAATGCGCTGGCCGGCAATGTAAACGCCATCGGTGTTGGTCATGCCGACGCGCAAGCCGCTGTGCGTCAGCAGGTGCGAGATCAGGCGTACCGTGGTGGTTTTGCCGTTGGTGCCGGTGACCGCGACCAGCGGAATACGGCCGTTTTCATGCTCACCAAACAGGGTGGAAATGATGGCTTCGCCCACCGCCCGGCCCTTGCCGAAAGACGGCGAAATGTGCATGCGCAGGCCGGGTGCGGCGTTGACTTCGACCACACCGCCGCCTTTTTCTTCCAGGGGGTGGTGAATGCTGTCTGACACGATGTCGACGCCACAAATGTCCAGCCCCACCATTCGCGCGGCGGCTACCGCCCGTTCGGCAACGGCCGGGTGCACGTCATCGGTCACATCGGTGGCTGTGCCGCCGGTGGACAGGTTGGCGTTGTGGCGCAGCACAACGCGCTGACCGACCACGGGGACCGAGTCAGCATTCAAACCCTGGTGGCTCAGGCAGGCCAGGGCAATGTCGTCAAAGCGGATGCGGGTGAGTGAGGTGGCGTGGCCCGAGCCACGGCGTGGGTCCCGGTTGACCTCATCCACCAGTTCACGAATGCTGGAGTGGCCATTGCCGACCACATTGGGGGGGTCACGCCGTGCCGCAGCCACCAGCTTGTCGCCCACCACCAGCAGCCGGAAGTCATGCCCTGGCAAAAAGCGCTCCACCAGGATGGCGCTGCCGAATTCTTTGGCGGTGGCGTAAGCCGCAGCCACTTGCTCGCGGGCGGTGATGTTGACCGTGACGCCCTTGCCCTGGTTGCCGTCTTTGGGCTTTACCACCACCGGTAAACCGATGTCGCAGGCGGCCAGCCAGGCATCGTCGGCGCTGGTGACTTCACGGCCTTGTGGCACGGGCACACCAGCGGCCGCCAGCAGCCGCTTGGTGAGCTGCTTGTCTTGGGCAATGGCCTCGGCAATGGCACCCGTGGCGTCAATTTCTGCCGCTTGAATGCGGCGCTGGCGACTGCCCCAGCCCATCATCACCATGCTGCCTTCGGTCATGCGCCGGCAGGGAATGCCACGGGCCAGAGCGGCATCCACGATGGCGCCGGTGCTGGGCCCCAGGCGCACGTCTTCGTCCAGATCGCGCAGCTGCGCCAGTGCCTGTTGCACGTCAAAGGGGGCGTCGTCGTGGGCCGCCAGGCACAGGGCCTGGGCCAGCTCAAGCGCCAGTCGGCCCACGGCTTCTTCGGAATACTCCACGATGACCTGAAACACGCAGGGCTCGATGGTGGGGGCCGTGCGGCGGAAGCTCACCGGACAACCCGCCTGGGCTTGCAGGTCAATGGCGACCATGCCCAGAACGTGGGCCAGGGTCACGTTGTCGTCGTCATGCCCGGTGGGTTGCAGGGCACTGAGGGTGGGAAAGAGCGCGCGCAGTCGCGCTTCAAAGCCCGGTGTGATGGCGCATTCGGCGGCGGTGCAGCGCACCACCGTCTCGATGGCCGTGTGCCGGGTCCACAGGTTGGGGCCGCGAAGGGCGCGAATACGGGTGACGTCCATGGGGTCAGAGGTTTCCGGAAAGGTCGGGTTCAAAAGCACACAGGCCAGCGGCGATCAACTCGGGCGTGATGCCCAGCGCCCAAGCGGCGGCCGTGGCGGCCAGCAGCGACTCGGGCTGCTCGGCGGCGGCTGATTTCAGGGTGTTCATTGGTATGCGCGCGACTTCGGTCGAGCCCTGGGCCAGCACCACGTCTTGCGCTTGCAGGCACACGGTGCGCTCGCCCTTGGCGCGGTGGGCGGCCAGGGCCTCCAGCTCGCAGTCCAGCGCGTAAAAAATGACTTGACCGTCGCACAGGCGAGCCATGTCCACCACCTGCGGGTCGGCCGCGTTGAGCACCGCAGTGCCGCTGGGCAAAATCACATCGACCTGCGTGCGCACCACGTTGTAAAGCTTGTCAACACTGTCGATGTAAAACTCGGCCACATCCGTCAGGCCGGCCACGTCGGTGACCACACCGACCGCGCATTTGTCGTAGGGCAGCCCTTCGCTGAGGATTTGTCGGCTGCTGTGTTCAAACACCGCCACCTGCACGCTGCGGTTCATGAGCGGGCGTTGCGCGGCATCACCCAGCATGCTGTTTTTTGCATCCACCTGGCGGGTGCCCAGGAAAAAACCATCCCGGCAAGCCAGGCCGGTCAGTTGCTGGTTGATGTGCAGCAGCCAAGCCACCAGACGGGCGATGCGCGTGGTGTGCCGGGTGCCGGTGATGCCGACCACCGGAATGCGGCCCGCCTCGTTTTTGCCTTTGTCGGGGCCAAACAGGTGGTCCATGATGGCCGGGCCGACTGGCCGGGCAGGGCCGTTGGCCGGTTTGAGGTGGGCCAGCAAGCCGGGGCTGGCGTTCACTTCAATGACGGCGCCACGCTGTGCGGCCAGGGGTTGGCTGATGTCTTCCATCACCATGTCCACGCCGGCAATGTCCAGGCCCACCACCCGCGCCGCCAGCGTGGCGGCGGCCGCAACCGTGGGGTGAATCTGGTCTGACACATCAAACGCCACATTGCCGTTGCGCTGAATCAGCACGCGGGCGCCTGCGGCGGGAATCGAGTCGGCGCTCAGTCCCTGGCGCTGCAGTTCCAGCACCACCTCGCTGGCCTCATGGAGACGCAAGGTGTTCAGCGGGGCGTCTTCGCCTTCGCCGCGCCGGGGGTCGGTGTTGATCTGGCTGTCCAGCAGTTGGGTGACATTGGACGTACCGTCGCCGGTGACCCAGGCCGTTTCGCCACGCGCGGCGGCGACCACACGGTTGCCAACCACCAGCACGCGGTGCTCGTTGCCACCAATGAATTGCTCCACGATGACACTGCTGCTGCCACCTTTGCGTTGTGCCAGCAGAAACGCCGCTTCAATGTCGGCACGGTTGTTCAGGTCCAGCGACACGCCTCGCCCGTGGTTGCCGTCATAGGGCTTGACCGCCACGGGCAGCCCGATGTCTTGTGCTGCCTCCCAGGCGTCTTCTGCAGTGGTGACCAGTTGGCCTTGAGGCACCGGCACGCCACAGGACTGCAGCAGGGACTTGGTCAGGTCTTTGTCACTGGCAATGCTCTCGGCAATCGCGCTGGTCTGGTCGGTCTCAGCCGTCCAGATGCGGCGCTGGCGCGCGCCATAGCCCAGTTGCACCAGATTGCCTTCGTTCAGACGCAGGTACGGAATGCCCCGCTCGGTGGCGGCTTCCACAATATGGGCTGTGCTGGGGCCCAGGCAGAGGTCGTCAACCAACTCATGCAACTGCGCGACCGTGGCCTTCAAGTCAAAAGGTTGGTTATTGATGGCGGCCATGACCAGGTCACGGCCCGCAGCCAGGGCGGCACGGCCCACCTGCTCATGGCGGGTGCGAAACGCCACCTTGTAAACCCCGCGCACCGGGGTTTCGCGCGCTTTGCCAAAGCCGGTAGGCATACCGGCCAGGTTTTGCAGTTCCAGCACCACGTGTTCCATGATGTGGCCGGCCCAGGTGCCCTCATGCAAACGCTGCACAAAACCGCCGCGCTCACCCACGCCACAGCGGTGTTCTATCAGGCCGGGCAACCAGGCGGTGAGGCGCTCCACAAAGCCGGGCAGGGTGTTGGAGGGGTGGTCTTCCAGCGCGCCAATGTCAACCCAGGCTTCGATGACAGGCCGGTAAGTCCAAATGTTGGGACCGCGCAGGTACGTAACCCGCAGCAATTGAATGTTCTTCGTGGTCATGAATCTCGGCTCGTTGAGGGCGCTAGCGCGGCCTTCGGCGTCCTGGTGGGTACAAAATCGCCCGGGCTCACGACCGGACGGTGGATGATAATCGTCATCCACCGCCGGCCCACAGCGGTTTACCAGCAGAGTGAACTTATTTCCGCAAACCGCACAGCCCATTTTGCGTGCGTGCCTCTCAAAATTGAAAAACAGCGCTGGCTTCCATGACAAATGTGACCTCCCCGGTAGAGACAATTTTTAACAATATTCCTGAGCGGTGGCGCGCCGAAGTGCAGGCGCAACTGCAAGTGGAGGAACGAATTCTGGCCACACTGGAGGCCGACCTGAATGCGCAACTGTGTTTTGTGGACGGCTTGCTGCTGGTCACCAACCAGCGTTTGCTGGCCCGCGCGCCCGATGGTGGCTGGCAGGCGTGGGCTTATCGGCCTGGCTTGGCCCTGAAGCACCACGACCATGCTGGCGTGGGCCACTTGGAGCTGCATGACCCGCAGCAACGCCTGGCCGCCTGGCGCTTCACCCTGGGCCACAACCTGCATGCGATCCGGTTGCAGGAGCAATTTCAGATTCAGGCCACCAGCCACGCCACCGGCCAGCCCGCGGTGTCTCTGGACGCGCACACCTGCCCCAGTTGCAAGGCCCCGCTGGCGCCGGACCAGGAAGAGTGCCCTATTTGCACCAAGGTCATCCACACACCGCCGTCCACCTGGACGCTGTTTCGCTTGTGGCGCTTTGCCAAGCCCTACCGCGGTCAGTTGTTGATCGGGTTTATTTTGACCCTGCTGGGCACCGCCGCCAGCCTGGTGCCGCCGTACTTGGCCATGCCATTGATGGACGAGGTGCTGATTCCGTTCCAGAACGGCCAGCACATCGACCCCATGCTGGTGGCGCTGTATTTATCAGGCCTGTTTGGCTCGGCCTTGCTGGCCTGGGGCTTGTCCTGGGCCAAGACGTACATCCTGGCGCTGGTGTCCGAGCGCATCGGGGCCGACCTGCGCACCACCACTTACGACCATCTCTTGCGCATGTCGCTGGAGTACTTTGGCGGCAAGCGCACGGGCGACTTGATGTCGCGCATTGGCAGTGAGAGCGACCGCATTTGCGTGTTTTTGTCCTTGCACCTGCTGGACTTTGCCTCTGACGTGCTGATGCTCTTGATGACCGCGGCCATCCTGATTTCCATCAACCCCTGGTTGGCGCTGGTGACCCTGGTGCCGCTGCCGTTCATTGTGTGGATGATTCGCGCGGTGCGTTTTCGGCTGCAAACCGGCTTCGAGAAGATTGACCGCGTCTGGTCCGAGGTCACCAGCGTGCTGGCCGACACCATTCCCGGCGTGCGCGTGGTCAAGGCCTTTGCCCAGGAGCACCGTGAGTCGGCCCGGTTTCGCGAGGCCAACAAGCACAACCTGGTGGTCAATGACCGCATCAACAAAATCTGGTCGTTGTTTTCGCCCAGCGTGTCTTTGCTGACCGAGCTGGGGTTGCTGGTGGTGTGGGGCTTTGGCATCTGGCTGGTGTCCACCGGCGACATCACGGTTGGCGTGCTGATGGCGTTCATTGCCTACATCAGCCGGTTTTACGGCCGGCTGGACTCCATGAGCCGCATTGTGTCGGTCACGGAAAAATCCGCATCGGCGGCCAAGCGGATTTTTGACATCCTGGACCACGTCTCCAGCGTGCCTGAGCCCACGCAGCCGGTGAAATTGGCGCGGGTGGAAGGGCGCATTGAGCTGCAGGACGTGAGCTTTCGCTATGGCAACCGCGAGGTCAATAAAAACGTCAACCTGACCATCAACCCCGGTGAAATGATTGGCCTGGTGGGCCACAGCGGCTCGGGCAAGAGCACGCTGGTGAACCTGATTTGCCGCTTTTACGATGTGTCGGAAGGCTCCATCAAGGTCGACGGCGTGGATGTGCGCGCGTTCCCGGTGGCCGATTACCGGCGTCACATCGGGCTGGTGCTGCAGGAGCCCTTCCTGTTTTTTGGCACCATTGCCGACAATATTGCCTATGGCAAGCCGAACGCCACGCAAGCTGAAATTATTGCTGCCGCACGTGCGGCGCATGCGCATGAGTTCATCCTGCGCCTGCCGCAGGGCTACGACTCCATGGTGGGCGAGCGCGGTCAGGGCCTGTCAGGCGGTGAGCGCCAGCGCATCTCGATTGCTCGCGCCTTGCTGATTGACCCGCGTATTTTGATTTTGGACGAAGCCACGTCGTCGGTCGATTCAGAGACCGAGAAAGAAATCCAGAAAGCGCTGGAGAACCTGGTGCAGGGCCGCACCACCATTGCCATTGCACACCGCTTGTCAACCTTGCACCGGGCGGACCGCTTGGTGGTGCTGGACCGGGGCGAGGTGGTGGAAGTGGGCACCCACGATGACCTGATGGCGCGCCAGGGCGCCTACTACAACCTGTACC
>CAZLRQ010000146.1:0-4048 GCA_964562035.1 uncultured Rhodoferax sp.
TTACCAGCGGCGAAACCAAAAAGTTGCAAAAGCGAGACAAACATAGCGCCTCCCGGTATTTGAACTGGCTCACACCAGACTTTGCTCCATGCCCTGCAAAAAGATGTCTTTCGGCAGGTCAATCCCAATGAACACCATTTTGCTGGTGCGCTGCTCACCCGGCGCCCAGGCGGGCCCCAGGTCGCTGCCCATCAACTGGTGCACGCCCTGAAAAATCACCTTGCGGTCGGTGCCCTGCATGTTCAGCACGCCCTTGTAGCGCAGCATGCGCGGGCCGTAGATGTTGACGATGGCGCCCAAAAAGTCTTCCAGCTTGGCCGGGTCAAACGCGCGGTCCGACTTGAAGACAAAGCTCTTCACGTCGTCGTCATGCACATGGTGGTGGCCGGCACCGCCGTGGTCGTGCTGGTGCGACGGATGGTCGCAATGCTCACCCTCGGCGTGGTCATGGTGCTCATGCTCATGCGCGTCGTCCTTCAAGAAATCAGGGTCAATGTCCAGCTTGGCGTTCAGGTTGAAGCCGCGCAGGTCAAACACCTCGCTCAGGGCCACGTCACCAAAATGCACCGCTTTTTGCGGCGCGCGCGGGTTCATGTGCTTCAGGCGGTGCGTCAGCGCGGCCACCTCGTCAGCGGAGACCAAATCGCTCTTGCTGATGAAAATCTGGTCGGCAAAGCCCACCTGGCGGCGCGCCTCCTGGCGTTCATCGAGCTGGGTCATGGCGTGCTTGGCGTCCACCAGGGTCAGGATCGAGTCCAGCAGGTAGCTCTCGGCAATCTCGTCGTCCATGAAAAAGGTTTGCGCCACCGGGCCGGGGTCGGCCAGGCCAGTGGTCTCGATCACCACGCGGTCAAACACCAGTTCGCCCTTGCGTTTTTTCTCGGCCAGGTCGCGCAGGGTGTCGCGCAGGTCTTCGCGGATGGTGCAGCAGATGCAGCCGTTGCTCATCTGGATGATTTGCTCTTTGGTGTCGGTCACCAGAATGTCGCTGTCGATGTTTTCTTCACCGAACTCGTTCTCGATGACGGCAATTTTCTGGCCATGGGCTTCTTCCAGCACGCGCTTGAGCAAGGTGGTTTTGCCGGAGCCGAGAAAGCCGGTCAGGATGGTGGCGGGAATTAGGCTCATCGAAGGTCTCAGTGGGTGGGCAAGCCATCGGGCCCGGCGCCTCGCGGGCGGGGCGGCGATGCTTGTCCGGAATTGGAAAAAGACAAGTTTAGCGGTGAAGCGTGACAGGCTACTTGCGCATGATGACCAAACCCTTGAGGTACTCCCCTTCCGGAAAGTTGAGGGTCATGGGGTGGTCGGGCGCGCCGCCCAGGCGCTCGGTGATGAAGCCATCCACCCCCGCATCCGCCCCGGCTGAGGCCACAATTTTGTGAAACAGATCGGGCGGAATGCCGCCTGAACATGAGTAGGTGAACAACACGCCCCCCGGCGCCAGCAGTTTGAAGGCCAGCCGGTTGATGTCTTTGTAGGCGCGTGCGGCGCGCTCGGCGTGCGTCACCGTGGGCGCAAATTTGGGCGGGTCGAGCACGATGGCATCAAACGTCTGGCCGGTAGCGCCAAACTGGCGCAACGAGGCGTTCACATCGGCATCCATAAAGGTGGCGCGCTCAGGCGCAAAGCCATTCAAAGCCACATTGGCGGCGGCTTTTTCCAGCGCCGGGCCGGACGAGTCAATGGAGGTGACGTGCGTGGCACCGCCGGTCAGGGCCGCCACGGTGAAGCCGCCGGTGTAGCAAAAGCAGTTCAGCACGCGCTCAAACTTGAGGCGGCGGGTGTACTCGGCAAACTTCTGGCGGCTGTCGCGCTGGTCCAGGTAAAAACCGGTTTTGTGGCCCGTGGCAATGTTGACCGCCAGCTTCCAGTCATGCTCTTGCAGCACCAGCTCCACCGGGCCGTCGCCGCGCAGCCAGCCGGTCACTTCAGGCAGGCCTTCCAGGGCGCGGCCGCTGGCGTCTGAGCGTTCGTACAAGCGGGTCAGGCCGGTGGCGGCCAGCAGGGCGTCGGCCAACACGTCTTTCCAGCGCTCGGCGCCGGTGGACAAAAACTGCGCCACCAGCGTGTCGCCGTAGCGGTCCACGATGAGACCGGGCAATCCGTCGGACTCGCCATGGATCAGGCGCAGGCTGTCGCTTTTGATGTCAAATCGGGCTCTAGCCCTTACTGAGCTTGCGCAAGTAGCTATCAAAAATGATGCATCGATGCGCTGGGCTTCGTCAAAGCTCCAGACCCGGGCGCGGATTTTGGAGGCTGGGCTGAACATGGCCCAGGCCAAAAAAGCGCCGTCATGCGACTCGACGCGCACGGTCTCGCCAGCATCGGCGCCGCCTTTGGCAATGGCCGACTCAAAAATCCAGGGGTGGCGGCGCTGGAGCGAGCGCTCTTTGCCCGCGCGTAATTGAATTGTTTTCATGGGCTGATTGTCGGGCCTGCCTTTGCCACTAGCCGCCGGGCCCGGCGGCTTAAAGTGAGTTGGCGCTCAGTAGGTGATGGCCATGGCGGGCACATCGACCCGGACGACAGGCTTGCTCAGCACGCTGTGCACGGCCTGGGTGTACTGGGCCGCCCAGACGGGGTCCGAGAACAGCGCCTTGCCAGCCGCTTGCGTGACGACCAGCACCTTGTCGGCGGTCAGCACCTTGCCGCTGGCGCGCAGGGGCTCGCAGTCGAGTGCCACAAACTGGGCGTCCAGCCAGGCGCGGGCGGCCTCGGGGGACAAGGCGGGCGCGTCACCGGGGGTGAGCTGAAATTCGTGCTGGTCGTCAATGATGACGGTGATTTGGCTGCGCATGGGAAACCTTTGGTGTTGATGATGAGAAGTTTGCCCTACTTCCGGGGCGTTTTGATTTTGGCCCGGGGGTGCGCGGCGTCATAGGCCTTGGCCAGATGCTGAAAATCCAGCCGGGTGTAGACCTGCGTGGTGGTGATGCTGGCGTGGCCCAGCAGCTCTTGCACCGCGCGCAGGTCGCTGCTGGACTGCAGCAGGTGGCTGGCAAACGAGTGGCGCAGCATGTGCGGGTGCACTGGCGCGGCCAACCCGGCCAGCAGGCTGCGCCGGCGCAGGCGCTGCCAGATGGACTGCGCGGTGAGGCGCGTGCCGTTGCGGCCGATGAACAGGGCGGCCTGAGCCGCCTCACCTGTGGCTGTGTCCGGTAAATGCTGCGGGGCGGGCAAGCCCTGCGCCCGCACGGCCAACCAGCGCTGCAAGGCCTCAAGCGCTTTGGCGCCCACGGGCACGGTGCGGCGCTTTTCTCCCTTGCCCAACACATGGGCTTCGGCGGCTTGCAAATCCACCCAACCGCGCGCCTGGGGGCTGGCCACCGCGTCCAGCCCGATCAACTCGCCCACGCGCAGGCCGCTGCTGTAGAGCAACTCCACCATGGCGGCATCGCGCGCCTGCAGCCACGGGGTGTCGCACTCGCGGCCCTCAAAGCTGGCCAGTTGCACCGCGTCGTCCACACTCAGGGCTTTGGGCAGGGGCTTGCCGGCTTTGGGCGCGCGCACGTCCTGCACGGGGTTGCTGGCAATCAGCCCTTCACGGCCAAGCCAGACGTAAAAACCGCGCCAGCCCGACAAAATGAGTGCAATGCCACGGCCGCTGCGCCCGCCGCTGTGCATTTGCGCCACCCAGCGCCGAATGTGGCTGGTGTGGACTTGCAGCAATCCCACCTGCGCCTCGGCGGCGTGATGCGCCAGCTTCTGCAGGTCCAGGGCATAAAGTTCGACCGTGCGCGCGGCCAGGCGCTTTTCAACGCGCACGTGTTCCAGGTAACGCTCAACCAGTTGAGCGTCCACCGTTACCTCAAGCGCGTCAGCGCGGCGCTGGCCAGTTCGGCAATGCGCTCCAGAAAGTCGGTGCCCATGGCGCTGTTGAAGCGCTGGGCGTCAGGCGAGGCCAACACCAGCATGCCAAACGCCGGCGTGGCGCTGCCCACCAGCCCCGGGCGCAGCGGCAAAATCGCCAGCGAGGTGGCGGCCTGCGGCTCGGGCAGCCAGCTCACGGCTTCAAAGCCGGTGTTGACGCCACAAAACGGCTCCATCA
>CAZLRQ010000146.1:4148-6667 GCA_964562035.1 uncultured Rhodoferax sp.
CGAATCATGTCCATGATGCGGTGCTCCAGCACCTTGATCTTTTCGCGCAGCATTTGCGCCTGGCGCTCTTGCAGGCTGACGGCGCGGTTGCTGTGCGGGCTGTTCAGGTGCACGGCGGCCAGCAGCTCGGCGTGGCGCTCAAAAAAATCGGGCGTGTTGGCCAGGTAGTTGGCGATGTCGTCTTCGGTGATGGGGTTGGCAAAGGCGCCAGAGGCCGGGGGAAAGGAAGTGGTCATAGGTGCTCAGGAAGATCGATGTCGCCATGAAAAACAGAAGTAGCCGGGCCGGTCATCATCACCGATGACGCGCCGCCCGCCCAGGAAATGGTCAGGGTGCCGCCGCGCGTCTGCACCGCCACGGTCGGGTCCAGCAAGCCCAGCCGGATGCCGGCCACCACGGCCGCACAGGCGCCCGAGCCGCAGGCCAGCGTTTCACCCGCGCCGCGCTCAAACACGCGCAGCCGGATGTGGCTGCGGTCCAGCACCTGCATGAAGCCGGCATTGACCCGGCGGGGAAAGCTGGGGTGGTGCTCAATGAGCGGGCCTAATCCCAAGACCGGTGCGGTGTCCACGTCATCCACCAACTGCACGGCGTGCGGGTTGCCCATCGACACAGGCGCTACCCAAACTGTAGCTACTGGTGCAACACCAGCAAGGGCCAGAGGCCATTTTTGCCATGAACCCGAGGGCACGGGCTGCAGGCCGGTGGCGTCAAACGGAATGGCGGCCAGCTCAAACACCGGCGCGCCCATGTCCACCGTCACCTGGCCGTCGGGGGTGAGATGCGGCGCAATCACGCCGCCCAGGGTTTGCACGCGAATGGTGTCTTTGTTGGTCAGGCCGCGGTCGCGCACAAAGCGGGCAAAGCAGCGCGCGCCGTTGCCGCACTGCTCCACCTCGGCGCCATCGGCGTTATGGATGACGTACTCAAAGTCAATGCCCGGCGCGGGGGACGGCCGCACCGTCAAAATCTGGTCGGCGCCAATGCCAAAGTGCCGGTCGGCCAGAAAACGGTAGTGCGCCGGGGTCAGGCCCAGGCGCGCTTGGGTCTCGTCCAGCACGACAAAGTCGTTGCCGGCGCCCTGCATTTTGGTGAACGGAATTCGTTTGGTGTTAGGCATGCCTTGAATTATCCCAGCAGTTGCCGCCTGCAATTCAATGCAAAATCTGCCGCATGCCCAGACCCAGCCAACTCATTCACCCCGCCCGCGCGCCCGCGCCCACCCGTGCTGCGGCCACCGTGCTGCTGCTGCGCGACAGCGCCGCCGGCCTGGAAGTGCTGATGACGCGCCGCTCGCCCAGCGCCCGTTTTTTTGCGGGCGCCTACGTGTTCCCCGGCGGCGGCGTGGACAAGTTGGACGCCTTGAGCCACGCCCAGGCCGTGCGCCGCCCCGGCCAGAACGACCTGCACCTGACGCAGGCGATTGCCGCCATTCGCGAGAGCTTTGAAGAACTCGGCGTGCTGCTGGCCCGCCGGGCCGATGGCGGCTACGCTGACCAGCAGGACATTGCCGCGCTGGACCGCACGGCGCCTTTCATCAATCAGTGCCAGGCGCGGGGCCTGACGCTGGCGGCCAACGAGGTCTTTTTGCTGGCCCACTGGACCGGCGACCGCGATTTGCCCAGCCGCTTCGAGGTGCCTTTTTTGGTGGCCCGCATGCCAGACCAGCAAACCCCGGTGGCCGACGAGACCGAGCAGTTTGAGCCGGTGTGGGTGCGCCCCGTTGATGCGCTGGCACGGCATGAGGCGGGCGAGTTTTTCATGATCTTTCCGACCATTCGCACGCTGGAGCGCCTGCAGCATTACCCGACGGTGGACGCCGTGCTGGCGGCCTGCGCTGTCACCGAGGAACCTCTGTGGACCTGTTGCCCGCGTTCGGGCCTGCTGGCCGGGCGCGAGGCGCGCTACATGGAGCACGAGCCCCCCTTTGGGGAACTGGCGCTGGTCTGCCCGGACGGGCAAATGCTGCACGCGCTGGACTGGCAGTCCGAGCAGCCGGTGCCCCTGCTGAAAAACGTGCAACGCCTCACCGCGCCCAACCCCGGTGTGATGACCGGCCCCGGCACCAACAGCTACCTGGTGGGCGACCTGGCCACCGGCTTCATCGCCATCGACCCCGGCCCGGCCGACCCCGAGCACCTGGAGAAACTGTGGCGCGCCAGCGCGGGTGACATCCGCATGATTGTGTGCACCCACTCACACCCTGACCACTCGCCCGGCGCCCTGCCCCTGCAAAGCCTGTGCGTGCAGCACGGCAAGCCCCGCCCGCCCATTCTGGGCCTGCCCAGCGCCCCGACAGCACGCGCGGCCAGCGAATTCACGCCGGACCGCTCACTATCAAATGGTGAGCTACTTGCGCTTGACCATCAAGGGCCAGAGGCTGATTTGGCTTGTAAAACCAGCCACACCGTCAAAGTCATCCACACCCCGGGCCACGCCGCCAACCACCTGTGCCTGCTGCTGGTGGAAGACGGCCTGCTCTTCAGCGGCGACCACATCCTGAACGGCAGCACCACGGT
>CAZLRQ010000147.1:0-6637 GCA_964562035.1 uncultured Rhodoferax sp.
CAACCTAAAACGATTTTGCTCATGGCTTTTTGGGCAACTCAATGCCGGGGAATATCTTGATCACGGCGCTGTCGTCCTCGCGGGCAAACCCGGCCGTAGACGCCTGCATGAACATCTGGTGTGCTGTGCTGGAGAGCGGCAGCGGGAACTTGGTGGCGCGTGCCACGTCCAGCACCAGGCCCAGGTCTTTCACAAAAATGTCTACCGCCGACAAAGGCGTGTAGTCCGCCGCCAGCACGTGGGCCATGCGGTTCTCGAACATCCAGCTGTTGCCCGCGCTGTGGGTGATCACCTCGTACAGGGCGGCGGCATCCACGCCTTCGCGCAGGCCCAGGGCCATGGCTTCAGCCGCGGCGGCAATGTGCACCCCGGCGAGCAACTGGTTGATGATCTTGACCTTGCTGCCGGCGCCGGCGCGGTCGCCCAGGCGGTAGACCTTGGCGGCCATGGCGTCCAAGAGCCCACCCACCGCCGCATAAGCCTCGGGCTTGGCGGCGGTCATCATGGTCATCTCGCCGCTGGCGGCCTTGGCGGCGCCACCGGAGATGGGCGCATCGATGTACAAAATGTCCAAAGCGGCCAGACGTGCCTCCAGGGCGATGGACCAGTTGGGGTCCACGGTGGAGCACATCACGAAGGTGGTGCCTGGCCGCAGGCTGCCCGCGCAACCGCCCTCGCCAAACAGCACGCTCTCGGTCTGCGCGGCATTCACCACCACCGACACGATCACATCGCACTGCGCACCCAGCTCGGCCAGACTCTCGCAAGCCACACCGCCCTCGGCGGCAAACGCTTGGGCCACCTCGGCGCGCACATCAAACACATGCACCTGGTTGCCATGACGGCGCAGCGAGCGCGCCATGCCGCCGCCCATGGCACCCAGGCCAATCACACCTACTTTTTTGCTCATACGCTGTCTCCTCAATTCAAAATTGATGGGCATTGCATGCCCTGAAAAATCGTCATTTTCGTATGGTTATCATACAAATTCTGGAGCTTCATGACACTCGGGAATACCCGAAATCACGCGTGTGACCGGGCTTCTCACCGCTTGCTGTCAGCCCTTCAAACTCAATCCGGTGACCAACGGACTGGCCAGTTGCACGCCGGCCTGCTGCCAAAAAACCGGGTCAGCCTGCTCGATGCGCAAAATGGCGTTGTCCATGTGCTGTGCTGCGGCCGCGCGGGCCGCCAGCGCATCACCAGCCTCTATGGCCTGCAAGATCACTTCGTGTTCGTCGCACACCTGCCGGCCAAAGTCAGTGCGCCGTGCTTCGTTGGCACGCGTCACCCGCGTGGCACCTTGCAGAAACTGGCTCAGGTAGTCCAGGGTCCCCATCAGAAAGGGGTTGCGCGCGGCATCGGCAATGGCGCGGTGGTACTGCACGTCCTGGTCCACGCCATCGCCCCCGGCCTGCACCGCCTGGTCCAGCAACACAACCGACTTGCGAATGCGTTTGATGTCCGCCTGGGTGCGCCGCAAGGCCGCCAGCCCGGCCACCTCGGCCTCCAGGGCGCGGCGCACTTCCACCATCTGGATCACCGCTTTTTTGGAAACGGCCGACTTGGCGTCGAAGTTGAGCGGCGAAAAGCCCTGCTCTTTCACGTACACGCCACTGCCTTGCCGGGAGTCCACCAAACCCAAAGACTTGAGCCGGGACACGGCCTCCCGCACCACCGTGCGGCTGACCGAGAACTGGCCCACCAGCGCGGCTTCCGTGGGCAACTTGGCGCCCACGGCCAACCGGCCTGCCCTGATTTCAGCCACCATCGCATCCGCCACCTGGTCTGACAGGTAGGCACCGGGTGTGATGGGTTTGAATTGAGCACTCATGGACGGCCTTTGGTTAGCCTGCCACTTTACCTTGGGTAAACCAGGTCACGCAGCACCAGGGAGATCCACGGCACGTAGGAAATCACCATGAGACACGCCACGATCACCAGCACGAACGGAATCAGGTCTTTGACCATTCGGTCCAGCGAAATGCGCGCCACCGTACACGCGGCAAACAGGTTCACCCCGAACGGCGGCGTGATCATGCCGAGCGCCAAATTCACCACCATGACCAAACCAAAATGCACCGGGTCAATACCAAAGTGGATCGCCACCGGCACCAAAATAGGGGCCAGCACAATGATGGCTGCGCCGGTCTCAATGAACATGCCAATGATGAACAAGGCGGCGTTCACCCCGAGCAGGAAGTAAGCCGGGGACTGCAACACCTCTTGCAACCAATGGCCAATCGCATCCGGCACGCCCGCACGGGTGATGAGGAACGCAAACAAGCCGGCGTTGGCAATGATGAACATGATCACCGCCGACGACATGACCGATTTACGCAGGATGGTGTACAGGTCAGCGACCTTGATCTCGCGGTAAATCACAATGCCAACCACCAGCGAGTAAAACACTGCCACCGCAGAGGCCTCGGTGGGCGTGAACACGCCGCCATAAATGCCGCCCAGAATGATGACGGGCATCAGCAAGGCCCAGCCGGCTTTCCAGGTGGCCTTGCCCACGGACAGGCGACCGTCGCCATCGTTCTTGCCCCAGCCCTTGATGCGGCAGTACACCCAGACAAACAGCATCAAGGCACCACTGATCAGAAGCCCTGGGCCGAAGCCGGCAATGAACAACTCGCCAATGGAGACTTCCGCACTCACGCCATACAGAATCATCGGGATTGACGGCGGAATGATCACACCCAGCTCGGCACTGGTGGCCTGCAGCGAGGCCGCCCAGGTCGTGGGGTAGCCGTGTTTGAGCAGGGCCGGAATCAGGATGGTGCCGATGGCAAACGTCGTGGCCACGGACGAGCCCGACACGGCAGCAAAAATCATGCAGGTCAGCACGCAGGTCATGGGCAAGCCACCCTGCACACCGCCCACCAGGCTCTTGGCAAACTCCACCAGGCGGCGGGAAATGCCACCGGTTTCCATGATGTTGCCCGCCAGAATAAAGAACGGAATGGCAGCCAGCGGAAACTTGTTGATGGCGTTGAACATCTCCTTGACGGAGATGAGCATGTTGGCCTCAGCCACATAAATACCGAGCACCGACGCCAGGCCGATCGACACCGCAACAGAGACGGTGAGTGCAAAGCACAGCACCATCGTGGACAACATAACGGCGGTCATTGCGCGTTCTCCAGTTCAAGACGCTGGGGATCCAGCAAATTAGCGATGACGCCGATCACGCTGAACACGCCCCCCACCGGCATGGCGAGGTAAGCCCAGAACATCGACAGGCTTTCCAGGCCACTCATGGTTTGCACCTTGCCGCGCACGGTGTAGTCCCAACCCCACCAGATGATGACGGCAATCAAGCCCAGCGCGGCCACGCACACCACCCAGTCCAGCAGCCGGCGCATGCGCGGCGGGCTCCAGCGGTACAGCACGTCCACACTCACCATGGCGCCCTGGCGAAACGCCATGGGCACGGCCAGGAACACCATCCAGATCAGGCTGAAACGAATCAACACCTCGGTCCATTCGGCGGGTAACTCAAGTACAAAACGGGTGATGATCTGAAACATGGCCAGCGAGGCCGAAATCATCAGCATGGCGCAGGCGGCGTACATGGCCAGCCCGCTCGTCCAATGCTCCAGCCGAAGAAATTTATCTTTCATGGCGATCGCAGTCTGAAATAGAAGTGAGATAAAAAAACGCCCGAAATTTCATGAAAAATCGGGCGTCTGGCGCTACCTGAGGCAGCAATTATTTGACGTTGCGGATCTTGTCGATGTTGGCTTTGCCAAACTGCTTCTCAAACTCGGCATAAACCGGCGCCAGCGTGGCGACAAACTTGGCCTTGTCGACGTTTTCAGTCACGGTCATGCCCTTGCCGCGCAGGTAGGACACGCCCATGGCGTCATCGGCATCCACCCGGGCCCGGTTGGCTTTGGTGCCTTCTTTGGCAGCATCGAGAAACGCTTGCTTGTCAGCCGCGCTGAGCTTGTCAAAGCTGCCCTTGTTCATCAAAAAGATGCCGGGGGAGTAAACGTGACCGGTCAGGGACACGTGCTTTTGCACTTGGTCAAACTTGGCTGCCATGATCACGGACAAGGGGTTTTCCTGACCGTCAACCGTGCCTTGCTGCAGCGCAGTAAACACCTCGGTCATGGCCATGGGGGTGGTCACAATGCCCAGCCCTTTGTAGGCCGCCACGTGCACGGGGTTTTCCATGGTGCGCAGCTTCAAGCCTTTCAAATCATCAGGCGTGTTGATGGCACGCTTGTTGTTGGTCATGTTGCGGATGCCGTTCTCAGCCCAAGCCAAGGCCTTGAAACCTTTGGAATCAAACTTGGTCAGCATTTCCTGGCCAATGGGGCCGTCCAGCACAGCGCGTGCGTGGGCCTTGTCACGGAACAGGAAAGGAATGTCCAGAATCTTGGCTTCGGGCACAAAGTTGGGCACGGGGCCGGTGGAGCTGAAGGTCAACTCCTGGGTGCCGAGTTGCACCGCCTCAATGGATTCGCGCTCACCACCCAGGGAGCCGGAGTAAAACGCCTGAATTTTGTAGCGACCGCCGGTGCGGGCTTCCACTTCTTTGGCAAAGGTGTCGATCGCCACGCCCTGGTGGGAGTTTTGCGCAATCGCGATGTTGATCTTCATGGTGGTCTGCGCGGCGGCAGTGGCCACAAAACCTACCGCCAACGACAGACCGATAACCAATTTGCTTAATTTCATGTGATGTCTCCTGGGTTTAAAAGTAGCTGAAGTTGTATGACAACTTCTTATTGTTATCCGAGTGGATGCTTGATGGCATCAGTGTTTTCCCTGACGTACTCCCTGATAATTTCTTCAAAACTGGTTTCCGGCAGCAATCCCAAAGCACGGGCTCGCTCGGCGTGAATGCGCGCGGGCCAGGTTTTCACAATGTTGTGAATCACCGGGTCGGGCGTCCAATCAATGAGCGCGGCCACAGCCTGACCTGCCACTTTTTCCAGGGCCGCCGCCATCTCGCGGGGCGTGGTCGTCAGAGCCGGCAGGGTCAAGGCGGTGCGGGGGCCCCAAGCCTGGTCACTGGCCTCGGCGGCACACAGCAGCCCCTGCACGGTGCGACCGGGCGAGGACAGGGCCACCGGGGTGTCTGCGGGCACCGGGCAGGTGGCGCGCACGCCAGCCAGCGGCTCGCGCAGCATGCCGCTTAAAAAGCTGGAGGCCGCACCGTTGGGCCGGCCAGGGCGCACGCTCACCGTCATCAAACGCACACTGCGGCCCTGAACAAAGCCCTTGCGGGTGTAGTCCGCCACCAGTTGCTCACCGATGAACTTTTGAATGCCGTAGCTGCTTTGTGGCGTGGGCAAGGTGGTGTCTTCAATGGCCGGCGGCAAAGGCAGGCCCGGTGCGTCGCCAAAAACGGCCAGCGAACTGGCAAACACGAACACCGGACGGGTCTTGAGCGCGCGGCACGTGTCCAGCAAGGCCAGCGTGGCGGCAAAGTTGCTGCGCATGCCGAGGTCAAAGTCCGCCTCGCATTCGCCACTGACGGCTGCAGCCAGATGAAAAATAATAGCTACATCTCCAGCAACCACGGGGGCTAGAGCCTCTTTTTGCTCAAGAAGTGCATTCAGGTCACCGGTGATGACGGCCACGCGGGCGTCTTGCACCAAATCAGCCGGCGGCGCAGCGCGGTCCACCAGCGTCAGGCGGGTGATGGTCTTGGCCGGTGCGCCGGCCAGCGCGAGCTGCCCCTGCGCCAGCAGGGTGCGCGCCAGGCGCACGCCCAAAAAGCCAGCGCCGCCAGTGATGACCACATGGCAGGACGCCGGGCTTGGGGTGTTTGAAATCGACATGGAAATCTCCTCGGTAAGTGGTTTATCGGCCCCAGCGCAAGACCATCGGGTCCAGGCGCTGCGCGGTCTCAATCAGGCCGGCACGCACCGCTGGGTGCATCTCGGGCCAGGGGTGGCGCGGGGCTTCGCAGGCGATCACGCCACCGGCCTTCATCAAGGCCTTGGCACTCAAAATGCCGCCCTGGCGGTTTTCATAGTTGATGAGCGGCAGCCACTGCTGGTACAGCGCCACCGCCTCGTCACGCCGGCCCGCCGCATAGGCGTCCACGATCAGGCGGATGCCGTCGGGGTAAGCCCCGCCGGTCATGGCGCCGGTGGCGCCGGCGTCCAGGTCGGGCAGCAGGGTGATGGCTTCCTCGCCGTCCCACGGGCCTTCAATAGCGGCCCCACCCAAGCGAATCAGCTCACGCAGCTTGGAGGCCGCACCGGCCGTTTCGATCTTGAAGTAGGCCACCTGCTGGATCTCTTGGGCCATGCGCGCCAGAAAGGCGGCTGACAGCGGTGTGCCGCTGGCAGGGGCGTCCTGGATCATGATGGGAATGTCCAGCGCATCGGACACGCCGGCGTAGAACTCGTAAATCTTCTCCTCGGACACCCGGAAGGTGGCGCCGTGGTAGGGCGGCATGACCATCACCATGGCCGCACCCATGTCCTGGGCGCGCCGGCTGCGCTGGGCGCAGACCTGGGTGCCGAAGTGGGTGGTGGTGACGATCACCGGCACGCGGCCAGCGACGTGTTCGAGGATGGTGCGGGTCAGAATCTCGCGCTCATCATCGGACAGCAGGAACTGCTCGGAGAAGTTGGCCAGAATGCACAGGCCGTTGGAGCCGGCGTCGATC